>NZ_JAOQJV010000003.1:0-174139 GCF_025567415.1 Dorea ammoniilytica | reverse complement strand
ATGTATTTGCCGGAGAGCCTGCTTATGAAGAATATTGCAGGTTGGTAGAAGCGAATTTTGGTAAATAGGGAGAGCCAGAGATGATTATAAGTGCTAGCAGACGGACAGATATTCCTGCCCTGTATCCGGAGTGGTTTATGAACCGACTGGTGGGAGGAGAAGTACTTGTTCCGAATCCGTACAACAGAAAAAAGGTCAGCAGGATTGAACTGTCCCCGGAGACGGTGGACTGTTTTGTGTTCTGGACGAAGAACCCTGAGCCGATGCTGCCTTATCTCAAGATGATCGATCTGCTTGGCTTCCCTTATTATTTTGAAATGACAATTACAGATTATGGCAAAGATCTGGAGCCGAATCTTCCGACTATGGAAGAGAGTATGGCTACATTTCTTTTGCTGAGCGAAAGAATAGGAAGAGATCGGGTAGACTGGAGGTTTGACCCGATTATTTTAAATGATGTTTATACGCTGCAGTATCATACAGAGAAGTTTGAGATGATGTGTGAGTGGTTGCATAAATATACAGAAAGGTGTATTATCAGCTTTGTGGATCAATACAGAGGCTGTCCATTTGTGGAACCGGAACAGGAAGAAATCGTTCGGTTGGCAGAGAAACTGGGTGCTATTGCGAAAACATATAATCTTCCTATCTATACCTGTGCGGAAGCAGTAGATCTGATCCCGTATGGCATTTATCCGGGTGCATGTATTGATAGAGAGAAGGTCGAGAGGATTGCCGGATATTCTCTGGATGTGAAAAAGGATAAGGGACAGCGGAAAGTGTGCAAGTGCGTAGAGAGCATAGATATTGGCATGTATGACACCTGCATTCATGGGTGTGGTTATTGCTATGCCACGGGAAGTCTTGATAGCGCAGTTAAGAGGCACAGTATGCATGATCCGCAGTCACCGATCATGATCGGACATCTTCATGGGGATGAGACGATCGTAGACCGGAAGATGCATCTGCAGAGGGATAATCAGATGTCACTGTTTGATTTTATGTGATGTCAGCGCGGCTTTTACGCATGGTTTCTATAGCAGAAGCAAGTACAGTAGAATCTTTATAATGGAATGAGGAAATTATGGATAATTTAATATTTAGTTTGAACGCAACAATCCCGGTATTTCTGATGATGGTACTGGGATACTTTTTTAATAAAATTGGATGGATTGATGACGGATTTGCATCTAAGATGAATAAATTCGTCTTCCGCGTACCGCTTCCGGTATTGTTGTTTGGTGACCTGGCGACGGTGGATTTCTCTGAAGTATGGGATATGCGGTTTGTGTTATTTTGCTTTGTAGTAACAGTATGCAGTATTACGATTGCAGCGGCAGTATCTTGCTTATGGTCAGATCGCTCAATCAAAGGAGAATTTATTCAGGTATCTTACCGAAGCAGTGCGGCACTTCTTGGAATCGCATTTATCCAGAATATCTATGGCACAGCAGGTATGGCACCGCTGATGATCATCGGCAGTGTGCCATTGTATAATGTAATGGCAGTTCTGGTGCTGTCACTTTTTAAACCGGGACAGCAGGGATTAGACCGTGCAATGTGGAAACGGACATTGAAAGGTATTGTAACGAATCCGATCATACTTGGCATTGTGACAGGTCTTGCGTGGTCAGCACTGCATCTGCCGATGCCGACGATTCTGAATAAAGCAGTATCCAGCGTGGGCGGTATGGCTACACCGATGGGACTGATGGCGATGGGAGCAACATTCGATTTTGGTAAGGCACTCAGCAAAGTGAAGCCGACTGTCGTGGCGGCATTTATCAAACTGGTGGGATTCTGTGCAATATTTCTGCCGGTTGCAGTACAGATGGGATTCCGTGAGGAGAAGCTGGTGGCGATTCTGGTTATGCTTGGATCTGCAACGACCGTCTCAAGCTTTGTCATGGCGAAAAATATGGGACATGAAGGAGTGTTGTCGTCCGGTGTTATCATGCTGACGACACTGTGCAGTGCATTTACTCTGACGGGATGGCTGTATATTTTGAGAAGTATGGGACTGATCTGATTTCCTATATTAAGAGTTTATGAAGATTTTTTAAACTCCTTGACAAATCGACATCCAATGGCTATCATATTCAATAGTTTAGGCTCGACTTTGATTTATTTTCATGTGCGGGCAGTTGAAAGGCCAGGATGAAGAGGAGTATGTATCGGATGCACCGACAGAGAGGATGGTTCGTTGGCTGTGAGACCGTCCGGGAAGCGAGATACAGAAGGTAGCTTCGGAGCTGGATGGCTGAACAGTATCAGTAGGCTGTCCCGGAGTCGTTCCCGTTAAAGAATAAGATGAGCGTGCAGAAGGTTTTCTGCGTCATAAAGGTGGTACCGTGATGATTAAGTCACCCTTTATTTAATACATAAAGGGTGATTTTTGTATTTTAAAATACCCTTACATGTGAAACAGTATAATGATCTATTGAAAGAGAAAAGGGAGAAAGAACATGAGTCAGAATCTTGAAACAACTTACAATCCGAAAGCGATTGAAGACAAGCTGTACAGCAAGTGGTGTGAAAAGAAGTATTTTCACGCAGAAGTAGACAGAAGCAAGAAGCCATTTACCATTGTTATGCCGCCGCCGAATATCACAGGTAAGTTGCATATGGGACATGCGCTGGATAACACGATGCAGGATATCCTGATTCGTTATAAGAGAATGCAGGGATATAATGCTTTGTGGGTACCGGGTACAGACCACGCTGCAATCTCAACTGAGGTTAAGGTTACCAATCAGCTGAAAGAAGAAGGTATCGATAAGAAGGAAATGGGACGTGAGAAGTTCCTGGAGAGAACTTGGCAGTGGAAAGAAGAGTACGGCGGAACGATCAAGGAGCAGCTTAAGAAACTTGGCGTATCCTGTGACTGGGACCGCGAGCGTTTTACCATGGACGAAGGATGCTCAAAGGCTGTTGAAGAAGTATTTATCAATCTTTATAAGAAGGGATACATTTATAAGGGATCCAGAATCATCAACTGGTGTCCGGTATGTAAGACTTCTCTGTCAGACGCAGAGGTTGAGCATGAGGAGCAGGATGGACATTTTTGGCATATCAAGTATCCGATCGTAGGAAGTGATGATTACCTTGAGATCGCTACTACCCGTCCGGAGACTATGCTTGGTGATACTGCGATCGCAGTACATCCGGATGATGAGCGCTATAAAGAGCTGGTAGGAAAGAATGTAATTCTGCCGCTGGTTAACAAAGAGATTCCGATTGTAGCAGATTACTATGTAGATAAAGAATTTGGAACAGGTGCGGTTAAGATTACACCGGCACACGACCCTAACGATTTTGAGGTCGGTAAGCGTCACAATCTGCCAGAGATCAACATCATGAATGATGATGGTACGATCAATGAAAACGGCGGTAAATACGCAGGTATGGACCGTTACGAAGCGCGTAAGGTTATGGTAAAAGAACTGGAGGAACAGGGACTTCTGGTTAAAGTGGTTCCACATTCTCATAATGTAGGTACACATGACCGCTGCCATACAACTGTTGAGCCACTGATCAAACAGCAGTGGTTCGTTAAGATGGATGAGCTTGCCAAGCCGGCGATCGAAGCGATCAAGAACGGCGACCTGAAGTTCGTACCAGAGCGTTTTGACAAGATTTATCTGCATTGGCTGGAGAACATCCGTGACTGGTGTATTTCAAGACAGATCTGGTGGGGACACCGTATTCCGGCATATTACTGTGACGAATGTGGCGAGATGGTAGTTGCTAAAGAGAAACCATCTGTATGCCCGAAATGCGGATGTACACACATGACACAGGATGAGGATACACTGGATACCTGGTTCTCATCAGCACTGTGGCCGTTCTCTACGCTGGGATGGCCGGAACAGACAGAAGATCTGGATTATTTCTATCCGACGGATGTACTGGTAACCGGATATGACATCATCTTCTTCTGGGTAATCCGTATGGTATTCTCCGGATATGCGCACACCGGCAAGTCACCATTCCACACGGTACTGATCCATGGACTGGTACGTGACTCACAGGGACGTAAGATGAGTAAATCTCTGGGCAATGGTATCGACCCGTTGGATATTATCGATCAGTATGGTACAGATGCACTTCGTATGACATTGATCACAGGTAATGCGCCTGGTAATGACATGCGTTTCTATAATGAAAGAGTAGAGGCAAGCCGTAATTTTGCCAATAAGGTATGGAATGCGTCTCGTTTCATCCTTATGAATATGGATGGAAAGAATGTAACGAAGCCGGAAGCCTCTGAACTGATGCCGGCAGATCAGTGGATTCTGTCTGCATGCAATACACTGGTGAAGGATGTTACAGAGAACCTGGATAAATTCGAACTGGGTATTGCCCTTTCTAAGGTATACGATTTCGTATGGGATGAGTTCTGTGACTGGTACATTGAGATCGCCAAGTATCGTATGTATCATGCAGAGGAAGATCCAAAGGGAGCAAATGCTGCGTTGTGGACATTGCGTGAAGTATTGAAGACCTCCCTGAAGCTGTTGCATCCATACATTCCATTTGTAACAGAAGAGATTTACAGCAAGCTGGTTCCGGAAGAGGAATCACTGATGATGTCTGCATGGCCGGTATACGATGAAGCAGCAAGCTTCCCGGAGGCTGAAGACGTACTGAACCATTATAAAGAGATTGTAAGAGGCGTACGTAATGTACGTGCAGAAATGAATGTACCGAATTCACGCAAGGCTACGATTTATGTAGTATGCGAAAATGCAAAGCTGAGCCAGGGACTTATGAGTCTGAAAGATTCAGTGAAACTGATGGCAGCAGCCAATGACTTTGTGATCCAGACAGACAAGACCGGCATTGCAGATGATGCCGTATCTATTGTAGTTCCGGATGCAACCGTATATCTTCCGATGGAAGAACTGATTGACTTTGCACAGGAGATCGAACGTCTTGCTAAAGAAGAGACAAGACTTCAGAAAGAGATCGCACGTGCAAATGGCATGCTGAACAATGAGAAGTTTGTCAGCAAGGCACCGGAAGCAAAGGTACAGGAAGAGCGTGAGAAACTGGAAAAATATCAGCAGATGCTTGCTCAGGTACAGGAGCGTCTTGCCGGACTGAAAGAAAAAATGTAAGTAAGGTGATTGAATTGAAAAAGCTTCATTTTAAGCTACATCTGAAAAAACCAAAAAAGCCGGATATTAAGGGGACAATCTATAAGATCCGGCACCTGAAAAAAGAAGACATTATTGCCTGGAGAAAGGCGAAGAAAGAGCGCAGGGAGCGAATCTTGGAAGAGCGCAGGAACAGCGCATTTGCGAAAAAGATGAAGCCGGTTTATATGTGGATGAACCGGCTGTCACTCCTGTGCCATGCACTGCTTGCATGTGTGATCAATCTGGTTATCGAAGCCATATCCAGACATTCTCTGTTTCAGGCATGGGATTATATGGTAAATTCACCACTGGTGTTCCTGTATAATGCATTCATGATATTTGCGACATTTTCAATCGTCTATCTGTTCCGACGACGGGTATTTGCCAGAATTATTGTAAGTGTATTGTGGCTGATCCTCGGTGTCTGCAACGGCTATATGCTGATCAAGCGTGTAACACCGTTTAATGCGCAGGACTTAAAGGTAGCGATGGACGCAGTTCAGTTGATCAATAACTACTTTGATCCATTTGAGCTGATTATGATCGCGGTTGGTATCGTGGCGGTTGTGGTATGGATCATATCCATGTGGCGCCGCGGCGGACAGTACACAGGTAAGCTTCGCAGATGGCTGGCAGTGATCGGTATCGGAGTCAGCTTCGGAGCATATCTGATCGTCAGCCAGATTGCACTGGATCAGCGTGTAGTATCTAACTATTTCGGAAATATTGCATTTGCTTATCAGGATTATGGTCTTCCATATTGTTTTATGGCCAGTGTGTTTAACACAGGCATTGATGAGCCGACAGGCTACAGTAAAGAGGAAATGGAGAGAATCAGCAATAACGGTGAGATTACAGTCAATGAGACCTCCCGTGCATCAGATGATCTGCCGAATATCATTTTCGTGCAGTTAGAGTCTTATTTTGATGTAGATGAGGCAGAATTTTTTACAACATCTGAGGATGCATGCCCGAATCTGCATGAGATGTATAAGAATTATTCTTCCGGATATTTCAAGGTGCCATCCGTAGGCGCCGGAACCGCGAATACCGAGTTTGAGGTTATGACCGGTATGAATATGCGTTTCTTCGGACCGGGAGAATATCCATTTAAGACTTATCTGAAAGAAAAGACTGCGGAAAGTGCGGCAACAGCACTGGGCGCATTGGGATATGGAACTCATGGATTGCATAATAACGGTGGTAACTTCTATAGCCGTGCCCGTGTATACAACAATGCCGGATATGATACATTTACCAGTAAGGAATTTATGAATATCCTGCAGACCACACCAAATGGATGGGCGAAAGATGAAGTGCTGATTCAGCACATGATGGAAGCAATGGACACTACCGAGCAGCAGGATTTCCTAATGACCATCAGCGTACAGGGACATGGTGATTATCCGGAAGAGCAAGTCATCGAAGACCCGAAGATTAAGGTTGAGGGAATCGAGAACGAGGCACTGAAGAATAAATGGGAATACTATGTGAATCAGGTCTATGAGATGGATAAGTTTGCAGGGGATCTGGTAAAAGCAGTGGAAGACCGTGGCGAACCGACAGTGATCGTATTCTATGGAGACCATCTGCCGACCATGGGACTGCAGGCAGAAGACTTAAAGAGCCGTTACCTGTACAACACCAATTACGTAATCTGGGATAACATTGGTCTGGAGCAGCAGGATAAGAACATTCCTGCATATCAGATCATGTCAGAGGTATTTGAACGTCTGGGTATCCATTCCGGAACGATCTTTAATTACCATCAGGAACGGAAAGGTACAAAGAATTATCTGTCCGACCTGGAACTCCTGCAGTACGATATTCTGTACGGCAAGCAGTATGTCTATAATGGTAATCCGCCAATCACGGAAGGACATATGCAGATGGGCGTGAAGGATGTAACATTGTCTGAGATCGTACCGCATCTGGAGACCGGATACAGTTTGTATGGTGAGAACTTTACCAAGAGCAGTAAGGTCTATGTCAATGGTGAGAAGCAGAAGAGTACATTCCTGAACAATACACGAATTGAACTGCCGGATACTTCTGATCTGCAGTATGGCGACATTATCACGGTCAGTCAGGTGGGATCAAGCAATACGGTATTCCGTACATCCAATGAGTATGTATATCAGAATGGACAGTTGATTGAAAAGCCGGATACCGGAAGCGGCATCGAAGGCAAATCATGGCTTGAGACAACGAAAGAACAAGGGGATTAACATGACGTATCAGGAAGCAGTCGATTATATAGAGGAGATTCCGAAATTTACAAAAAAACATACACTGGAACATACGCGTGAGTTTTTACGAGGACTTGGTAATCCAGAAAGGGACCAGAAGATTATCCATGTGGCGGGAACCAATGGCAAAGGATCTGTATGTGCCTATCTGCGTGCCATGCTGGAAGCAGATGGGAAGACGACAGGATTTTTTACTTCTCCTCATTTGGTGAAGATCAATGAGCGGATCTGTCTGAACGGACAGCCGGTCAGTGACGAAGAATTCCTGAGAGCATTTGAAAAAGTTAAGACAACAGTAGACGAGATGAGCGGAGCTGGCTTCGCTCATCCGTCCTATTTTGAATTCCTGTTTGGAATGGGAATGGTGGTATTTGCTGAAAAACATCCGGATTATACAATCCTTGAGACAGGACTGGGAGGAAGACTGGATGCGACCAATGCGGTGGGGAAGCCACTGATGACGGTCATTACATCGATCAGTCTCGACCATACAAAATATCTTGGCAGTACCATATCAGAGATTGCGGCAGAAAAAGCAGGGATCATCAAACAGAATGTGCCGTTAGTGTTTGACGGAAGCAGTCCGGAAGCATCAGAAGTGATTCGCAGACAGGCGGAGACAAAAGGCGCAGAATGTAGAGAAATCACGAAACATGCGTTCAAAATCCAGGAAATCACAGACAAACGTATTGCTTTTTCAAGGGTAAATGCTTATGATGATAATATCGTCTGGAGGCTTTCTAATTCTGGGATCTATCAGGCAATGAATGCTTCTGTTGCGATTGCAGCGATGGAAGGAATCAGCAGGGAACCGGTAACGAAGGAGAAGTACGGGCGATGGCAGAGAGCACTCGCAGAAGTGCACTGGGATGGCCGTATGGAAGAGATCTGTCCCGGCATTTATCTGGACGGAGCACATAATCCAGGTGCCATTACGGCATTCTGCGACAGTATACAGGCACTGGGCGAAGAGACACCATCGGTGATCTTATTTTCAGCAGTGGAAGATAAAGAATATGAATCCATGATCCGGGAGCTGTGTGAGCGGGTACCGGCAGAGACCTATGTGGTTACCGAGATCGAGGATGGACGACGAGTGCCGGCAGAGGTGCTGAAACATATATTTGAGAAATACACAGACCGTCCTGTGCTTGCAAAGCAGCAGATCGCAGACGCATGGACAAGGGCAGTCAAAAGTAAAACAGAACAAGGAAAGATGTACTGTCTGGGATCATTGTATCTGGCGGGAATGATTAAGAGGGAAATATTACAGCCTGGCAGTTAGCGAAGATAAGGAGGACATACAGATGCTTAATTTTGAAGAAGAGTTGAAGAAATTCCAACCATGTCTGGAAGTAGAAGATATTGAGGATGCAGTTTATCAGGAAGATCTTGCTGATATGACTGATCTTCTGAGAGAAGTTATCGAACAAACGAAGTAAAAGGTTATGGGGATTATATGGAGTATACACAGAAAGTAGTCTATCAGTCCAATTACTGGTACAATGACGGACTTAAGAAGGCGAAGATCCGTGATATGACGGGAGCAGTCACATCGCTGAAGAAGAGTCTGCAGTTTAACAGTGAAAATATTGCGGCAAGGAATCTCCTCGGTCTGGTCTATTACGGCAGAGGAGAAGTGGGGGAAGCACTGGTTGAATGGATCTTAAGCAAGAATCTCAGACCAAAGGATAATATTGCCAATTATTATATACAGAAGATACAGAAGAGTCCGGCGGATCTGGATACGATCAACCAGGCGATCCGTAAATACAACCAGAGTCTGGTCTACTGCGAGCAGGGCGGAGAAGATATGGCTATCATCCAGTTAAAGCAGGTAGTAGCAGCATTTCCGGGATTCCTGAGAGCATATCAGCTTCTGGCATTATTGTATCTGCACACTGAGCAGTACAGCAGGGCAAGACATGTGCTGAAGGAAGCACGCAAGTTGGATACGACCAACGAGATCACGCTCCGTTATATGCATGAGCTGACCAATGGTAAGATGCGCAAAGAAGCAGCAGAGGCAGTCAAAAAGGATGAAAAGTCACAGACCGTCACTTATAATGTGGGCAATGATACTATCATTCAGCCCGCATCAGCATTAAAGGATAATAGCGGTCGCATGACATTTATTAATATCTTGATTGGTCTGACAGTTGGTGTTGCGGTGATGTGGTTCTTAATCATGCCGGCGGTCAACAAATCGACCTCTCAGAAGACCAATAAGCAGGTGACAGCATTCAGCGACAAGATTGCAGAAGAGGAAGCACAGATCAGCGCACTGAAGACAGAACTGGAGAGTTACCGGGCGTCCAGCGAAGAGAGCGAAAATGCACAGCAGACAGCAGCGTCTACAAAGGAAAGCTACGAGATCGTGATGGAGATGTATTCACATTATCTGCAGAGCGATATGAAAGATTCTGCTATGGTAGATTCACTGAAGAATGTTAATCCAGATGCGTTGGGAACACTTGGAAAGAGCCGTTATGAGGAGATGACGGACAGCATTTATCCGAGATATGCAGATGCATTATATACCGAAGCACTACAGGCATACGAGGTGGCAAACTACAGTACTACGATCAGTGACCTTGAAGTGCTTGTCGGATTTGATGAAGGATACAGTGATGGCAAGGCCGTATATCTGCTTTATAAGGCATATGACAAGACTGGAGATACGGATAATGCAAATACCTGGAAAGACAAATTGGATAAAGATTATCCGAATGTAGATACATCAGATCTGGGAGAATCTGATTCGGAGTCGGATACATCAGGAAGCAGTAAGAAGAGTAGCTCAGATGACGCAGAAGAATAAATAGAACACAAAAGAATAAGAACAATACGAAAGAGAAGAATGGGTAATGCACCTGTTCTTCTTTTTGTGCAATAAGCCGCTATGCAGAAATCGTGCTTGCACGAATTTCTATATGGCGGCCAATGTTCATCGAGCCGACAGGCGAGATGACATTGATTGCACGTCGAGTAGGTGTTGGTTTACTCGATTATGCGCGACGAGTCAAAGTCCGAGCGGGCTCAGGACCTTGACGACCGCTTACAATCTCAGAATGTGCCTTTTGGCACTTCTGGTGATTTGTTGTTTAGCAGGGAGAATTAAGTAAAGGGGTTGAAACTATGAAATTTGAAGTGCAGGAGAATTACCTGACTATTTATCTTCCGAAGGATCTGGATCATCACAGCGCAGAGGAAATCAAAAGAGAAGCGGACCGTCTTATTGAGCGGGGGCATATCCGGTATGTAATCTTTGACTTTGCAGGAACGGAGTTCTGCGACAGTTCCGGAATCGGAGTCATTATGGGAAGGTATAAGAAGGTGTGTATGTTTGGCGGAGAAGTTTGGGCGGCGCATACCAGCGAACGGATCAAAAAGATACTGAAAATGTCAGGAGCGGCTAAGATTATGCAGATATATGAGGAGGAAAAGTAAGATGAAAGAAATCGTAAATGGAATGACAAATGAGATGAAACTGGAATTTGACAGCCGTTCCGCAAATGAGGCATTTGCCAGAGTGACAGTAGCGTCCTTTATGACGCAGCTGAACCCTACGCTGGAAGAGGTCTCTGATGTGAAGACAGCAGTGTCTGAGGCTGTGACCAACGCAATCATTCATGGGTATGAAAATCATGTGAATAAGGTGCAGATCTATGCGGGGATTGAAGGCAGGACACTGCATCTGGAAATCTCCGATCGGGGCGTGGGAATCCCAGATGTGAAAAAAGCAATGGAACCGCTCTATACCACCAGACCAGAGTTAGAACGGTCCGGCATGGGCTTTTCATTTATGGAAGCCTTTATGGATGAAGTGCAGGTAGAGTCGGAACCGGGTAAGGGCACTATCGTCCGCATGAAGAAAATTATAGGGAGAGGCAGGGAATTATGGACCACACAATCGCTCTGATTCAGAAGACTCACCAGGGGGATGAACAGGCGAAGGCACAGCTTGTAGAGGAAAATGTGGGACTTGTGTGGTGCGTGGTAAGAAGGTTCTTTAACCGTGGCGCGGAAGCAGACGATCTGTTTCAGATTGGAAGCATCGGACTGTTGAAGGCAATTGAGAAATTCGATATTACATACAATGTGAAATTCAGTACCTATGCAGTACCAATAGAGTAAGATAAAGGAAACGACCGGAAAAGCCTTAAAATAAGGGATTTCTGATAAAGGCATTGGATAAAAAAACAGTGCTGTCAGATGTACATTTCGATATCTTATGTTGAAATAACAGTATAGATAAGATATTGAAAACAATTCGGAATTGTTTCTGATAGGAACCTTCTTGAATGAGATGATGACCATTCAAAGGAGGTTTTTTTATGGCAAGAATTATGACAAGAAGAAAAGCCATACCCAAGGCAATCGAATTACTGCAATGTCTGCCACAGACGGAGGAAGTTGTGGAAGTGATACAGGCACTAAAAAAATATTCTTCCACGCCATTGGATAGATGGGATGCAGCCAGTGTATATGAAGCATTAGATGAATGGACAGAATCTCATAATGGTATACCACCGAGAATAAAAGAGTGTGACAGCCATAAAGAGCTACCAAGCCATATGGTCTTTGAAAAGCTTTTTGGAAAAACAGCCAGAGAATTTCTAAATGATTATTATGGTGAGATGGAATACGTAAGGATTGGACGTCATGGAACAAGGTGTGTGGATGATCAATATGATTTTCTGGAAATATTTAAAAATGAATTTGAACGGATACAACCGGCAACGTCAAAAATATATGATGCTTGTAGAAATCCAGAAACACCATCATGGGGAACGATTGCAAGAAGATGTAAAGTGTCTTCCTGGTCAGAGCTGGTTACACTGTCCGGTGTAGAAGCGAATTGCATTAGAAGAAGATATGACACATATAATATTAGAAATAAGTTGAGCGTTTCACAAAAAACGAATTTGGAAACGGATTTGACAGCACACGAACAGCAGGAAGAAAAAGAAAGATTTGAGGCATTGCTGATAAAGACGCATGATTTAACATTGCAGGCTGAAAATCAGAAAAAGGCAGAAAAAGCAGTTTCAAAACATACATTACGAATCGGGAGGAAATAGAGATGGCAAAAGTTATAGCAATAGTCAATCAAAAAGGTGGTGTCGCAAAGTCAACTTCCTGTGTGAATTTAGGAATCGGATTGGTAAAAAAAGGATATAAAGTTCTGGCAATAGATTTTGATCCACAGGGAAGTTTAACAGAAAGTCTTGGATATCAGAATCCAGATGAATTAGAAATAACAGTAGCGACAATTCTTCATTGTGAAATGAATGGTCTTGAATTATCAGAAGGATATGGAATTCTTCACCATGAAGAGGGAATGGACATTCTTCCGGCAAATATTGAACTGTCTGGGGTAGAAGTTAGTCTGGTAAATGTTATGAGCAGAGAATATGTGTTAAAACAGTTTATCAAGACAATTTCGCCAGAATATGATTATATCCTGATTGATAATATGCCATCGCTAGGAATGCTTACTGTAAATGCTCTTGCAGCAGCTGATTCGGTTATCATTCCGGTTATGGCACATTATCTTCCTGTTAAAGGATTGGAACAGTTGATGCAGACCATATATAAAGTTAGAAAGCAGATAAATCGAAAGCTTCAGATTGACGGAATCTTACTTACCATGGTAGATCGAAGAACGAATTTTTCAAAAGAGATTATAGAGTTGCTTCATGATAATTATGGCGAATATATCAATATTTTCAAGACTGCAATCCCGTTTTCGATAAGGGCAGCAGAGACGAGTGCTGAGGGAGTAAGTATTTATAAACACGATCCGAAAGGTCGTGTTGCCGAAGCTTATAAAAAACTGGTAGAGGAGGTGATTGGTGATGGCAGTGAAAGAAAGTAGTGCTTCAAAGATAAAATTCAAAGGGGTAGATGCATTATTCGGATTGTCAGAGGAGCAGGAGTGTGTGCGAGAAATTCCGCTGGACGAGTTGGATACATTCAAGAATCATCCGTTTAAAGTGTTTAGGGATGATAAAATGGAGGAAATGATTGAAAGTATTTCAGAATATGGAGTTCTTGTGCCAGGAATTGCAAGACCTTCAAATTCAGGGGAAAAGGATTATGAATTAGTTGTGGGACACAGAAGAAAATATGCTTGCAGGGAATTAGGACTGAAAACAATGCCGGTCATTATCAGAGATATGTCTGATGATGAAGCAACTGTGGTTATGGTCGATTCCAACATTCAAAGAGAAAATCTGCTATATAGTGAGAAGGCATTTGCATACCGCATGAAGTATGAAGCATTGAAACGTCAGGGTAGACGGACTGATTTAACTTTGGTCCAAGTTGAACCAAAGTTGAAAAAAAGATGGGCAGCTGAGATGGTTGGCACAGAAGTCGGAGAGACAATGAGTACGATCAAACGATATATACGCTTGACCTACTTGTCGAATTACTTGCTGGAGTTTGTAGATAAAAATGAATTGCCATTTACTGTTGCAGTTGATTTATCTTATTTGAAAAGTAATGAGCAGTCATTGTTACTGGCGTTTATAGGAACAACAAAGAAAATGCCAAATGGATCTCAGGCAAAAAAACTGAAAGAACTTAGCCAGCAAAAAGAATTGACTGGAGAAGATATAGAGAAAATTCTTAGAGGAGAAGCAAAAGTGAATTATCAGAAAATCAGTTTTTCAGAAAAGCAACTGCAAAAATATTTTCCACCAGATTACAAGAAAGAGCAAATCGAAAAAATAATTTTCCAGTTATTAGATTCGTGGAAAGCACAAACAGAGCAAAGGGGATGATAAAGTGGAATATGAAAAGCAAATAAGATATAATGATAGACAGATGCAAAGATATCAGGCATATCTTTCTAAAGTACAGAAGATAAACAGATTAGATAAGAGGACGAAAGAAATGACGATTGGAGATGTAATTAAAAAATCAATTCTGCCACTGGCATTTATGGTATTCTGGTTTTGGATGACAAAAACAATTATGAAGGTCAGTGGGCAGACGGATTGGTTCTGGTGGGTATTTATTGCCGGACTTCCATTTGGAATACATAAAATGCGGTTGATTCTAATTCCGAGAGGAATGGATACCACAGCAACACTTGGGATGGCTGCATTAAGTGTCATTATTGGAGCATTGATTGGAAGCATCATGATTCCAGTGTATGTGATCAGAGCGATATACGTGTTTATACGGTATGTCATTGGAAAATAGAATATTAGATTGATAAGAGGCAGGCTTGCGAAAATAAAAATCGTAAGTCTGCCTCTTTTTTTGTGCTTAAAAACAGGCAATTCAGGGGAATTCCCTTTTGCAAATATATATATTCTTGGAGGATTTTTAAGATGAGAGAGCGAATTGAAAGTAAGCATGTAACAAAGGAAATCAAAAGTCAGATGCCAGTGATTCCGGGGGCAATTGTTAAAGAAAGAGGCTGTACGTTCTGCCCGTATTATCTGGGCAATTATGAGAAACAGCCACGCTGTATGATGAAAACCTGTGCTTGGGATGATGAAAATGAACGTTTCCATCCAGTTCTTCGTGGACTGATTCCATTTTACAAAGAGAAGATGGAAAAAGCAGAAGAGAAGTTCTTGGCAATGAAAAAGATTTACACAACGCTGTTAGGAATGTTTGCCGCTGAAATGAAGCAGGAAGAGTTGGAAAAAGATGAATGTTACGGATGTGCCTATGGAAAATGTGGACCATGTATCGGTATCTGTTACAAATCAATGAAAGCATAGGAGGGGGAAGCCAATGAATACAACAGTTATTTCTGGGCGATTGGTAAGAAATCCCGGATACAACGAAGTGGAGAATGAAAAAGGACTTCATAAGATTGCCAAGTTTGTTTTGGCAGTCAGAAGAAATTATTCCGATGAAGTCAGTTTCATTCCGGTAAAGGCTTTTGCGAAGAAAGCAGAATTTGCCAGAGATTATCTGATACAGGGAACGAAGGTCATGGTGGAAGGCGAGATTGTCACGGGTAATTATGAAGATAAAGATACCGGAAAAAAGATTTATACCACCGAAGTGTATGCAAACCGGATTGAATTTGCTGGTGCAAAAATGGTTGACAGACCACCGTTTCCAGAAGATGCGGAAGGGTTCTTAGAGATCCCAGAGGGCATGGAAGAGGAAATGCCGTTTAGATAGAGGAGGATTAAAAGATGGTTTCAGTAGATCAGGCGTATATGGTAGAGCATATGAAAAATGCCGATGGAAGTATCAATAACAAAAATGTAGTGCTGTCAGCAGCATGTGAAGCAGCAGAACTGTTCCAGTGCATGATGTCAGTAAATCAGAAACTGGAGGACTGGCAGAGATTTAACCACACTTTGGAGATGCATCTGAGGAGTGTGGAATGTGAGAAAATCCATGATATCTGTCAGGCAGTATATGGAATGAAACATCCGTCCAATGAACTGGAAGGATTGTATCTGGCAAGGGAGGATGAACAGATATGCCTGCTGTATTATCAGGTATTTGTGGGTATGTTGGAAATCAATATCAATTCAGCTGAAGTGCTGTACAAACAGAAGGAGGAAATAATCAATGAGTAAGATGGAGTATATGCCGGTAGATTGTCTGCAGGTGCCAAAGATGCTGTTCCAGATGGAAAAATACAAAAATCTGTCAAATACAGCAAAGATTTTATACAGCTTATTTCTGGATCGCTTAAAATTTGCGGTGCAGAATGGCTGGGTAGATGGTGAAGGGGATTTATTTGTAATCTATCCGAAAAGTGAAATGAAAAAAGACCTGAATACGACCAGATATGGGGTAGATCAGGCAGTACAGGAACTGGTGGAGGTTGGAAATCTGGTGCGTATCATTTCAGACAATGGAAAGGCGAAACACTTTTATATCAATGATATTTATGAAAATGAGATGGAGAAAGAATCAATGATGACATTAGACAGCATTATGGCAAATATGCCGATGGAAGAAAGAGAAATTATCATGGACAAGATGGTGAAAGCATCCAGAGATATTCTGGAAACGATTGCGGATATGGGATATCTGGATGAATATGAGACACCACTGACTTCAATGGAAGAAAGAAATTATCGAGATGAGCTTGGACAGCTTGATATTGATCAGATTTCCTGTGATGGCTATGAATTTGGCATGGACCTGGCATTTGGAATCCTGGAAGAAAATGAGGAAAATGCTGATAGAGTACTGGACATTCAGAAGTATGTGAATAGGCAGCATAAAAAGTGTTCAAAAAAGAAATTTATGAAAGTTTTGGAGACTCTGGTACACGCAATAGGAAATGATGAAGGATTTATTGCCGATATGTATGCGTGTGATAAAGAGGCAAGGAAAATTTATCTGGAAGAAGCGGTGAATGCGTTCAATTATGTGCTTGATGAATTGTGTCATGGCACAGGAAGTGCAGCAGGGTATGACTTCAACAATATGGAAGAATAGGAAATAAATTATGGCAGATTTTGAATACTTCAGAGCAGAAGAATCTGACCAGTTTTCTTTTTTCCGAATACCGAAAGCCCTGTTTACAGAAAAGGAATTTCAGAGTCTTTCCACAGATGCAAAACTCTTGTATGGAATCCTTTTAGACCGCATCAGTCTATCAAAGAAAAATGGCTGGATTGACAGTGACGGTTATGTCTATATCATTTATACGATTGCAGAACTGCAGGATCTTTTGCGGATGTCCCATACGACTGTAACAAAGCTCCTTTATGAACTTGACAGTGTGCATGGAATTGGACTGATTGAACGTTACCGGCAGGGAAATAACCGTCCCTCTGTCATATATGTGAAAAATTTTGTGAAACGGGTCAGAGGAAAGCCAGACAGATATTTTCATTCTGGATTGCAAGAAACTGGAAGTCCGGATAGCAAGGAGTTGGAAATCCGGATAGCAAGAAATTGGAAGTCCGGGCAGCAAAAAAATAGAAGTCCGGACTGCAAGAATCTGGAAGGAAGTAATACTAAGATAAATAAGACAGAAAAGAATCATACTGATAAGAGTAAGAGCAACACTCACGCTTTGGAAGAAAATTTCAGTCAGTATGGGAGATTCAAAAATGTTGTTCTGTCGGAACCGGAACTGCAGGAGTTGATGACTTTATTTCCGTGGGACTACCAGAAACGGATTGATCATCTTTCTGTTTATATGAAATCCAGTGGAAAAGAGTATCAGAATCATTTTGCAACAATCTGTCTTTGGGCAGAACGAGATGGAGCCAGGGCAGGAATGGACAAATATGAATTTCAGGAAGGAGAAAGCCTGTGATGGAAAATAAAGTAACAGCAGATTATCTGGATGAAGAGGGATGTCTTCATTGTGGTATCTGTGGAAAAAGAAAACAGATGAAAGTCAGTCTGATGGGATTTGAGCATGTAGTGTCCTGTTTGTGCGAATGCGAGGTAAAAGCCAGGCAGGAACTGGATGAGAAGATGCAGCGGGAAGAAGCACAGAGGCTGCTTTATCAGAGAAAGTCAGTCGGACTTCGGGAAAGAAGATTCTGGGAATGGAAATTTGAAAATGACAATGGAAGCAACCAGAAGATACTAATCGTCAGGCAGTATGTAGAAAATTGGACAGATATGAAGAGAAAAAATGTAGGACTGCTTCTGATGGGACCAGTTGGAACCGGGAAAAGTTTCTTTGCAGGCTGTATTGCAAATGCACTTTTGGAACAGGGAGAACGTGTCATGATGACGAATTTTTCCAGGATCTTAAACGAAATGACCAGCTATCAGGCAGATAAGAACCAGATTATACAAAATCTTGTGGATTATCCGCTGCTGATTATTGATGATTTAGGAATAGAACGAAATTCCGAGTTTGCTTTGGAGCAGGTCTATAATGTGATAGACAGCCGCTATTGTAAAATGCTTCCGCTGATCGTAACAACGAATCTGGGACTGAATGAAATGAAATCCACAGATTTGGATACTGCCCATCAGCGTATTTACAGTAGAATACTTGAAATGTGTGTTCCCATCTATTGTGGTGGAGAAGATAAGAGAAAAGAAGAAGGGACAGAAAAACTCGTACAGGTGCAGAACCTGATTACCGGTTAATCTGTCTTTTTTCATTAAAGGGGGTGATTGCCATGATTACAGATCTGGACAGCAGTTGAATCGCTGAAAGGAGGGAAAAGGCATGCAGGAAGAGGTAACTCAGAAAACGGTCACGTTCTGTATTCGGGCTACTAAGATTACGGCAGACCTGTTGAAAAAGGTTCTTGTTGCGTATCTGCGTCATCAGAAGCAGAAATCAGTAGAGAAGAAAGCACAGAAAAATCAGCCGAAACAGGGAAAGGTCACGGTAAAAGAGCTGGCAAAACAGAATGCCGGGATGGTCAATATCGAGATCACAAATAAGAATATCAAGTCCTTTGAACGGTATGCCAGAAAATACGGGATCAATTATGCTCTGAAAAAAGACAAGAGCAAAGAGCCTCCGGTTTATCTGGTATTCTTCAAGGGACGTGATCAGGATGCACTCAATGCTGCTTTCCGTGAGTTTTCCCAGAAACAGATTCAAAAAGCGAATAAACCTTCCATTCATAAGCGTCTTGCAGCTTACCGGGCAATGATGCCAAAGAAGACGAAGGACAAAGTAAAGAACCGGCATCAGGAGCAGAGTCGATGAAAAAGAAAAGCTGCAAAACTCTGATGCAGAAGTGGAAGAATAAAATCGGGGGTAAGCTGTCCGCCCTGGATAAAAAGGAACTGGTTCTTACAAATATTCCTTATGCTCTGGCTGCTTTCTATGCAGACCGGGCATTTTTTCTTTACCGGAACAGTCCGGGAGAAGATATGGGGAACAAACTATTATATGCGATGGAACATGCAGATCGGATCTTTACAGGGATTCTGTTGAGCTTTGACCTGAGAGATCTATTGGTTGGAGTTACTGTCGCAGTTATTTTGAAATTATTGGTTTGGCAGAAACAGTCAGATGCAAAGAAACTTCGGAAGGGAATCGAGTATGGTTCAGCCAGATGGGGAACTGCAGAGGATATCAAGCCTTATATGTCAGATGATCCCTGGATGAATATTCCGTTGACAGCAACAGAAGCATTGGCTATGGAGAGCAGACCAAAGCAGCCGAAGTATGCGAGAAATAAAAATATCGTGGTCATCGGTGGTAGTGGTTCCGGTAAGACACGATTTTTCGTTAAACCGTCGGTCATGCAGATGAATTGTTCCATGGTCATTACAGATCCAAAGGGCACTCTCATTGAGGAGTGCGGGAAGATGTTAGCAAAGGGACCGCCTAAGAAAGATAAGAATGGAAATATTATGAAAGATAAGTCTGGAAAAGTAGTTCATGAGCCCTATGTGATTAAGGTTCTGAATACCATCAATTTTTCCAAATCGCTTCATTACAATCCATTTGCCTATATACGGTCTGAAAAAGATATCTTGAAGCTGGTGACAACAATCATTGTGAATACCAAAGGCGAAGGGGAAAAAGCTTCCGAAGATTTTTGGGTGAAAGCAGAGAAATTGCTGTACACAGCACTGATTGCTTTTATCTGGTATGAAGGGGATGAAGAGGAAAAGAACCTGAATACCCTTCTGGATCTTTTGAACGAAAGCGAAACCCGTGAAGAGGATGAAACTTACCAGAATCCTGTGGATATGATGTTCCAGGAGCTGGAAGAAAGAGATCCGCAGCACTTTGCGGTCAGACAGTATAAAAAATATAAAATGGCGGCTGGAAAGACAGCGAAAAGTATTTTGATATCCTGTGGAGCCAGACTTGCCCCATTTGATATCGCAGAACTTCGTGAGATCATGTCTTACGATGAAATGGAACTGGATAAGATCGGAGACAGGAAAACAGCCTTGTTTCTGATCATGTCTGATACAGATACAACCTTTAACTTTGTGATTGCCATGTTACAGTCACAGCTTTTCAATCTGCTTTGCGATAAGGCAGATGATAAATATGGTGGAAGACTTCCGGTGCATGTGCGTGTCATCGCCGATGAGTTTGCCAACATCGGGCAGATTCCTCAGTTTGACAAGCTGATCGCAACTATCCGAAGCAGGGAAATCTCTGCTTCTATTATTTTGCAGTCCCAGAGTCAGCTAAAGGCAATGTATAAGGATAGTGCAGATACCATTTTGGGCAACTGTGATACTACACTTTTTCTTGGTGGCAAAGAGAAAACCACCTTAAAGGAAATGAGTGAGCTTCTGGGGAAGGAAACCATTGACCTGTATAACACTTCGGAGACGAGGAGTAATCAGAAGTCCTTTGGATTGAACTACCAGAAAACAGGCAAACAGCTGATGACGGAAGATGAGATTGCAGTCATGGATGGAGGAAAATGTATCCTGCAGATCCGTGGTGCCAGACCATTTTTTTCGGATAAATATGATATCACGAAACACAAAAACTATCGGCTTCTTGCAGATGAAAACGAGAAGAACCGGTACAAAGTAGAGAAAGAGTTAAATCCACAGTACACACCGAAACCCGAAGAAGAGGTGGAAGTGATTCATGTAGAACTGTCGGAGTAACCTTGGGAATGAACGAAAAATAATGAGGAAAGGAATAACTGACATTAGGTGCGCCGGCTTTTTAGTCGGTGTTTTTTCATTCCCGTAAACACCTGAAAGAAGTCAGTTTTGGTTTATGAATATATGGCATTTTTTAGCAGCGCAATTACAACTTTAAAAACTCTTGTAGTCGCTATCGGCGCAGGTCTTGGTGTGTGGGGTGTCGTAAACCTTCTGGAAGGATATGGAAATGACAATCCCGGCGCTAAGAGCCAGGGCATCAAACAGCTGATGGCTGGTGCCGGAATCATGCTGCTGGGAACTACCCTGATTCCACAGCTGGCAACATTGTTCTCTTAAGAGGAGTGGTAGATGAACACCATCA
Source organism: Dorea ammoniilytica (assembly GCF_025567415.1). NCBI lineage: Bacteria > Bacillati > Bacillota > Clostridia > Lachnospirales > Lachnospiraceae > Dorea > Dorea ammoniilytica. Next base: position 152,867 of record NZ_JAOQJV010000003.1, on the reverse strand, counting down.
TTGAGAGAATTACGGAAGCGATAAAGGATATCCTGATTGGACTTATCAAGTCATGTTTGGATAACATGTTCACGTCTGTCAATGAGCAGGTGGGAACCATAGCCGGGCAGGTGGGACAGACACCGCAGGGATGGAATGCAGGGATTTTTAATCTGATCCAGAATATATCCCAAACGGTGATCGTCCCCATTGCGGGACTGATCATCACCTTTGTCCTGTGCTATGAATTGATCACGATGGTAACACAGAAAAACAATTTCCATGAATTTGAGACTTACAATATTTTTCTCTGGATCTTCAAAGCGTATGTAGCCATTTATCTGGTGACAAATACGTTCAATATCACGATGGCGGTCTTTGACGTTGGCCAGCATGTGGTCAACAATGCCGCCGGGGTGATATCAGGAAACACTGCGGTGGATGCAACAGAAGCAATTACACGAATTGTGGATGCCCTGGAGGATATGGAGTTAGGGGATTTGTTCCTGCTATCCATGGAAACGCTGCTGATCAGTATTACCATGCGGATTCTGTCGATCATCATAACCGTTATTTTGTACGGAAGAATGATAGAAATTTACCTTTATACTTCCATAGCACCAATTCCGTTTGCCACCATGACCAATAAGGAATGGGGCAATATCGGAAACAACTATTTAAAAGGCTTGTTCGCACTGGCATTTCAGGGATTCTTCATGATGGTCTGTGTGGGAATTTATGCAGTTTTAGTAAATGCAATGACCATATCCAGTGACCTTCATGCAGCAATGTTTTCAGTAGCGGCTTATACCGTGATTCTTGCATTTTCATTATTCAAGACCGGAAGCCTTAGCAAATCGATATTCAATGCCCACTAACGGGCAGGAAAGGAGCGCATACCATGGCGTATGTACCAGTACCAAAAGACCTTACCAAGGTCAAAACAAAAGTAGCGTTAAATCTGACAAAGCGGCAGTTGATTTTCTTTTCACTTGCCGCAGTTGTGGGAATTCCGTTTTATCTGTTCATGAGAAAACCAATCGGTTCCAGTATCGCTGCCATTTTGATGGTAACGGTCATGCTTCCGTTTTTCTTCATGGCAATGTATGAAAAAGACGGGCTTCCCTTTGAAAAAGTGGTGGCAAATATGATTCGACAGAAGTTTATCTGTCCGGCAGTAAGACCATATAAGACAGAAAATTTTTATCAGGAGATTTCCACCCTTGTAAAAAAGGAGGGTGTGCCGGATGGCAAAAAAGACAAAGCAGGAGGCTCAGCAGGAGCGTCTGTCCCTGGCGGAAAAAAGAAACCGTCAGGAAAGAAGAAACAAAAAAAGCAGAAAAGAAAGAGAACAGGAAAAGCGTAAAAAGAAACAGGAACGGGACCGTAGGAAACAGAAAGGCATTCCTACAACTGCACAGCAGAGTATTCCGTATATTCGGATGCTGCAGGATGGTATCTGCCAGGTGACAAAGACCTTTTTCTCCAAGACGATTCAGTTTTATGACATCAATTATCAGCTTGCTTTAAATGAGGATAAGACCACGATATTTGAGAATTACTGTGATTTTTTAAATTACTTTGATTCTTCCATCAGTGTGCAGCTGTCCTTTATCAATCAGCAGGTGGATGTGGCAGAATTTGAGAAAAGCATTGACATTCCGGATCAGAACGATGACTTCAATGCCATTCGTGAAGAATACCGTACTATGCTGAAAAATCAGCTTTCCAAAGGAAATAATGGTCTGGTAAAGACGAAGTATATCACTTTTGGAATTGAAGCAGAAAGTCTGAAGGTAGCAAGACCAAGGCTTGAAAGAATCGAAACAGATATCTTAAATAACTTTAAGGTTCTGGGAGCACAGGCACATTCTTTGAATGGACTGGAAAGGCTGGAGATTCTGTATCATGTGTTCAACCAGGATCGGATCGAACCATTTAAGTTCCAGTACAAGATGCTTCCGGAAACCGGATTAAAGACCAAAGATTTTATTGCACCGACTTCCTTTAACTTTTCCAAGAATCAGACATTTTTGATGGGAAGAACGATGGGAAGTGTGAGTTACCTTCAGATTCTTGCACCGGAGCTGACAGACCGGATGCTTGCAGATTTTCTGGATGTGGATGACAGCATCAATGTCAACATTCATATCCAGTCCATTGATCAGAGTTCAGCAATCAAGATGATCAAGAGTAAGATTTCTGATCTTGATAAGATGAAGATCGAAGAGCAGAAGCGTGCGGTACGTTCCGGTTATGATATGGACGTGCTTCCATCGGACCTTGTGACTTATGGCGAAGAGGCAAAGAATCTGCTGGAAGATCTGCAGTCCAGAAATGAGAGAATGTTCCTTGTGACAGTTCTGGTAATGAATACCGCAAAGAAGCGTCAGAAGCTGGATAATAATATTTTCCAGGTGCAGGGGATCGCACAGAAATATAACTGTTCCTTAAAACAGCTGGATTATCAGCAGGAAGCAGCACTCATGTCCTGTATTCCGCTTGGAGTCAATCGAATTGAAATTCAGAGAGGGCTTACCACATCTTCAACGGCGATCTTCGTGCCATTTACGACACAGGAACTGTTTCAGGAAGGGGAAGCTCTTTATTATGGATTGAATGCATTATCCAACAACATGATCATGGTTGACCGGAAACGTCTGAAGAACCCGAATGGACTGATTCTTGGTACACCAGGTTCCGGTAAGTCCTTCTCAGCAAAGAGGGAAATTACAAACTGCTTTTTGATTACGGAGGACGATATCATTGTCTGTGATCCAGAAGCCGAATATTCGGCACTTGTGCAGGCGCTGCATGGGCAGGTGGTAAGAGTTTCGCCGGTATCTGACCAGTATATCAATCCAATGGATCTGAATCTGAATTATTCCGAGGAAGACAATCCACTGTCACTGAAAGCAGATTTTATTCTGTCTTTGTGTGAACTGATTGTTGGAGGAAAGAATGGATTGGAGCCGGTAGAAAAGACCATTATTGACCGTTGTGTGCGGTTAGTATATCAGGAATACCTTGCCGATCCAGTACCTGAGAAGATGCCAATCCTAGAGGATTTATATAATCTTCTGAGAAAACAGGAAGAACCGGAAGCACAGCGACTGGCCACATCATTGGAGATTTATGTTACAGGTTCTTTGAATGTGTTTAATCATCAGACAAACGTGGATATCAATAACCGCATTGTATGCTTTGACATCAAGGAACTTGGTAAGCAGCTGAAAAAAATCGGGATGCTTGTAATCCAGGATCAGGTCTGGAACAGGGTAACGATGAACCGTTCTGCCCATAAGTCCACCAGATATTATGTGGATGAGTTCCACCTTCTTTTGAAGGAAGAGCAGACCGCAGCTTATAGTGTGGAGATATGGAAGAGATTCCGTAAATGGGGTGGTATTCCAACTGGCATCACCCAGAATATTAAGGATTTGCTGTCTTCCAGGGAAATTGAGAACATTTTTGAAAACTCAGACTTCATTTATATGCTCAATCAGGCTTCCGGAGACAGGCAGATTCTGGCAAAACAGCTGAATATCTCACCAACCCAGCTGTCCTATGTAACCAACAGTAATGAGGGGGAAGGACTTTTGTTCTATGGAAATGTCATTATCCCATTTGTAGACAGATTCCCGAAGAATTCCCTCTATAAAATCATGACAACCCGCTTAGAGGAGACTTCCGAAGCAGGTTAAATCAAAGGAGAAAACAATGTTACGAGCAATTTCATATGTATTAACTTTTAGTGGCGGTGCTGTTTTCGGCATCGCTTTTCTCTGCTTATTACAGGCAGGGAAAGGGTATCCGAAGAAGGAGGAGTAAGTAGTGGCAGAACAGAGAATGAAAGTCAGGGACAAGAAAGTCCAGAAGATGACCAAGGATGGGCTGGTGGAAGAAAACCTGACAGATAAATCTTCTGTTCGTGTCAGTAACCGTGTCGGTGATGTGCAGATGGGAAGAAAACAGGGGGAAAAAGAAGAAAACCTTGTGGATAAGTCTCCCCGCCAGTCTGAACGGAGTGGGAAAAATATTCGACCCTCTGTGCAAAAATCCAGGGATGCACCGGAACTGATACGGACAGAGAAGCAAAGTGAGGATTTGGGACAGAGTAGTAAACAGCAAAATAGAAAAAGAATCCGTGCTGAAGTCGGAAAAGAATCCAGACTTGCAGAAAAATCCGAAGCCGGACAGTCAGGGAGACTGAAAGAAAAACGTGCTGATCTATCAGAAAACAGAGGAGACAGCCGGAGAAATCAGACAGGTGGCAGCAAAAAGCCAAAACAAAAACAACGTTTGAAGTTTGCTTATGAGGAAACTGGTGCTTCTGTGAAAAATGACAAAGATATGGAGAAATTGAACCAGATGGATACGGATGGAGTCAATTTCCGCCATCAGAAACAGAAGGAAAAAGCCAAAAAGTTTTCTTATGAAGAAGCAAGAAAGAAAAAGGAAGCAAAGCAGCATTCCAAGAAAGCACAGGTCTATCAGGCAAATGAAGGAGAAACTCCTGGAAAGAAAAAATCCCGTTTGAAGTTTGGTGAAGGGGAATCTGTGAAAACAGAAAAAACTTCTGTTGTCAAGAAAGCAGGAAGTGCAACTTCCGTAGCATTACACCGTGAGATTAGCAAAAATGAAGACGATAATGCGGCGGTAGAAGGTGCCCATAAGTTAGAAGAAAGCGGCGAAGGTGTTTACCGGCTGGAACAGAGAAGTGCCAGACGCAGGAAACAGTGGGCATCCAGAAAAAGAAGCAGACTTGAGAGACAGGCAGAGAAACAGGCACAGGCTGCATCCCATCAGGAGCAGAAGAAGCTGAAAAAACAGATTCAGAAGCAACAGATCAAACGGGATTATGCCAAAGCGAAGCGAAGTGAACAGATAGTAGGAACAGCTACAAAAGGTACGATTGATTATATTAAGAAGATTGGCGGTAAGGTCACCAACTTCTTTAAAGAAAACCGGAAGGTGTATATCAGTGTGGCAGTTCTGATCGGATTGATGTTTCTGATTATAACGAATGTCACGTCATGCTCTGCAGTGTTTTTACAAAATGTGATCACTTACACGGGAACCAGTTATCTGTCATCGGATCAAGCAATCCGGGAAGCGGAACTGTATTATACACAGCTGGAAGCTAATCTGCAGGAGCGGATTAACAACATGGAGTCTGAAGAATCGGGACATGAGGAATACCGATATAACATCGGACCTATTGAGCATGATCCGTTTATCCTAATCAGTTATCTGTCAGCAAAGTATGAGGAGTTTACTTTTGAACAGGTCAAGCCTGAACTGGATGCATTGTTTGTAGAGCAATATCATCTGACTACTGAAGCAGTCAATGAAACTGTGACAGAGACAGCAACAGTAAGAGTTGGAGAATCGTTGGGACAGGTTGTAACAAGCGGATATTGTAACTGTCCAATCTGTTGTGGTATTTGGAGTGGAGGACCGACTGCCAGTGGAGCATATCCAACAGCCAATCATACCTTAGCAGTAGATGCTTCCAATCCGTTTGTTCCAATGGGAACAAAGGTGGTCATGAATGGTGTCGAATATACGGTAGAAGATACCGGAGCTTTCGCAAGATACGGTGTACAGTTTGATGTCTATTATGACAGTCATGCGGCAGCATCCGCACATGGTCATAAGACCTGGGAATGCTATCTGGCAGATGATAATGGAAGCCAGGAAGTGGAAGTGACCAGGACAAGAGATATAGATGTGCTGAATGTCACCTTAAACAGCGGAAATCTGATGTCGATCTGTCAGGACAGGCTGGGATTTTTCCAGAAAGAACTGTTCAGTGTCTATAACGATACGAAAGGTAATTTACAGATGTTTGCGACACCGGTTGATTTTAACTGGTATTCCAGTGTGACAAGTTATTATGGATATCGGATTCATCCAATTTCAGGAGCAAATCAGCTTCATAATGGTATGGATATCGGAGCGCCGGAGGGAACAAAAGTAATGGCAGGGCTGACCGGAACGGTTACAACTTCTGCTTATAACGACAGCTATGGCAATTATGTTGTGATCAAGGACAGTAAAGGCTATGAACTGCGGTATGCACATTTAAGTAGCCGGAGTGTATCTGCAGGTGTATCCGTCACGAAAGGTGATGAGATTGGTCTTGTAGGAAATACTGGAAATTCTACAGGAAGCCATCTTCATATTGAACTTCTGAAAAATGGAGAGCGCTTAAACCCGATCTTTTATCTGGAAACTGGAGAAGGGGCAGGCTTTGGCGGCAATGAATACACCAGTGAAGCGGCACAGCGTTTGTTGAACGAAGCAGCGAGATATCTAGGAACACCGTATGTGTGGGGTGGATATTCTCCAAGTGGATTTGACTGTTCTGGATTTGTAAGTTACTGCCTGACAAACTCTGGTGTAAGGAATACAGGAAGATTGACTGCACAGGGACTGTATGACATCTGCACGCCGGTATCTCAGTCAGAAGCACAGCCGGGAGATCTGATCTTTTTTACAGGCACTTATGATGCAGGAGTTCCGGTAACGCACATTGGAATCTATGTAGGCAATGGTCAGATGATCCATTGCGGTCATCCGGTGCAGTACACGTCCATCAATTCACCATACTGGCAGAGCCATTTCTATGGATTTGGACGATGGTAAGAAAAAAGGGCGGCTGCATCAGCCGTCCGGAAAGGAGAAGCGATGAAAAGTCTTGAAAAAGCAACGGCGGATTATGAGAAAGCCAAGGAAAAAATGGAAGCATCCAAAGCCAGATATGAAGCAGACTTAAAGCGGTTCAAGGCTGCGGAGATTGCAAAAACAGAAGCGGAAAATCTGGAAATTGTAAGAATTATCCGTGCAATGGATATGAGTATTCCGGAATTGGAAGCTTTCAAAAAGAGAATGAAAAATGAACTGCCCGGCAGGGTGGAAATACAGAAGGAGGAAACAAAAGCCGATGATGAATCTGGAAAAAATGAAACAGAAGAAGAGAACAATTACTAAAAGCAGGGTAAAAAAGGGCTTGCTTGCAGCAACGACATTTCTTTGCCTGACAACACCTTTGCTCCAGACACAGACTGCTTATGCAGCTGAGAATACCACACCTGCGATTACGATTGAGAAACCGGATGGCTGGAAACAGGGAGAAACAACCATTGCTGTTACGGTAGATGCCAGCCATATGCCGGAAGGTTTCTCAATAGCAAAGATTGAAGCGAAAGCAGGAAAAGATGGAAGCTGGCAGGATGTAACCGGAAGCGGAAGTATCACGATCACTGGAAATCAGACAGTGTATGTGCGTGTGACAGATGGTGAGGGAAAGGTCTATGAGCAGAATCGCTCTATTAAGTGTTATGACACGGAAAAGCCGACACTTTCTGCTTCTCTGACAGATGGTGTGCTGACGATTCAGGGGAATGATACAGTATCCGGGATTACTGCGGTAACAGTCAATGGCACCACTTATACAGACTTGAAGGATGGAATGCTGAGAGTGCAACTGACACAGAAAGATTTTACTACAAAACAGATTGAGATTACGGTAACAGACGGTGCTGGAAATACTTCTGAAAAGTATGTGTTGCAGAATCCTTACTATGAATGGGCAAAGAAGCAGGCAGAGAAACAGAAAACTTCCAGTGACAGCAATGGTGCAATGGCAACTACGACCAGTGCAGATGCAACGGGAACTGAGAAAACAACGACTTCTCCGCTTCCGCAGGATGCACAGGCTTCTGAGCCGACAGATGCAAAAGGGACCGTGGATGATCGGACAGTAACAGGTATTGAGAAACAGCTTAATAAAGAAGGCGAGACGGCAGAATCCGTTACAAAAACAGCTACGGAAGGAACAAAAGAGTTTTATACCATTTCAACAAAGAGTGGTAAGATTTTCTATCTGATTATTGATAATTCAAAATCTCAGGATAATGTGTATTTCCTTACCGAAGTCAGTGAGAAAGATCTGATGAACTTCACACTTTCTAATTCAGTGACACTTCCGGAAGTAGATACTGTTTATGCAGAACCAGAGAAAAAAGCAGAGGAAGAAAAACCGGAAACGACAGAGTCATCCGAGAAATATAAGGTAGAGGATGACATCCAGATGCCGGAAGATAAAAGTTCATTTGGAACGTATCTTTTGATCGTACTGGTTGCAGTCGGAGCTGCGGCAGGAGGATATTACTTCAAAGTCTATAAACCAAAGCATGAATATGATGACGAGGATGAGATGGAAGAGGATGAAGATGAATCCGAAGATTCAGAGTCAGAAAAACGGGAAGTAGACGATGCAGATGAGCAGGAAGAAAGTGCAGAACCGGAAATCCTGAGAGATGAAGATTTCAATGATGATGTACTGGAAGATGAAGAAGAGGAGTAGGAGTAAATGAAATTAGTGATTGCAGAAAAGCCATCGGTTGCGATGGCACTGGCTTCGGTACTGGGAGCCAGAACAAGAAAAGATGGCTACGTGGAGGGAAACGGTTATATCGTTTCCTGGTGCATAGGACATCTAGTTGGATTATGCGATGCATCGGAATACGATGAAAAATATAAAAAATGGAGATATGAAGATCTGCCGATTGTGCCGGAATGCTGGAGACACAAGGTTTTGGATGGAACAAAGAAGCAGTACGGAATCTTGAAAAAACTGATGAGAGATTCCAATGTAGATGAAGTGATCTGTGCTACTGATGCAGGACGTGAAGGAGAGTTAATCTTTCGCCTGGTGTATGAGCAGGCAGGATGCAAAAAGCCGATGAAGCGGCTCTGGATTTCTTCCATGGAAGAACAGGCAATTAAAGATGGATTTGCGTCATTAAAAGACGGTTCGTGTTATGACAGTCTCTATCAGTCAGCACTTTGCAGGGCAAAGGCAGACTGGCTGGTGGGAATCAATGCGAGCCGTCTTTTTTCCGTTCTGTATAACCAGAATCTGAAAGTCGGAAGAGTGCAGACACCAACACTTGCCATGATCGTGGATCGAAATCAGAAGATCAAGGAATTTACCAAAGAAAAATATTATATGGCTCATATCAAGTTTGATGATATGGATGCGGTTACAGAGCATTTTCAGAAAAAAGAGGATGCAGATAAAGTGGCTGCGGACTGCCTGGAGCGGATGTGCGAAGTGGAAAAGGATGATGTGAAAGAGAAGACGGTACGCCCTCCAAAACTCTATGATCTGACCACTCTTCAGAGGGAAGCAAACAGAATGTTTGGCTATACCGCACAGCAGACATTGGATGCCGTGCAGGAGATGTATGAGCAGAAGCTTGTCACTTATCCGAGAACAGACAGCCAGTATCTGACAGATGAGATGGAAGAAAGCACAGAAACTCTGATTCAGATGTTACTTGGGAAAATGCCTTATGTTGAAGGTCTGGAATATCAGCCAGACGTGAGTAAGGTATTAAATTCAAAGAAAGTATCTGATCACCATGCGATTATCCCGACTATGGAAGTAGCCAAAGCAGATATTGGTGAACTGAAAGAACGAAACCGTAAGATTTTGTATCTGATCAGTGCCAGGGTACTGACGGCAACCGCAGATCCTTATATTTATGAGAGCCATAAATGTCAGATTACCTGTAATTATCATACGTTTTATCTCACGGCAAAGAAAACAAAGCAGGAAGGATTCAAGGCGATCGAAAATAAATGGAAACAGTTCTTTGGCGTAAAGATTGAGAAAGAAGAGCCGGAGCTGGATATCTGGGCAGGCAAGCATTACGGCCCTTGTGATTCTTTTGTATCGGAGCATTTTACACAGCCACCGAAACAATACACAGAAGATACCCTGCTTTCTGCAATGGAACGTGCAGGGAATGAAGAACTGACCGGAGATACAGAAAAGAAAGGACTTGGCACACCGGCAACAAGGGCAGCAATCATTGAAAAACTGATTCAGTCTGGCTTTGTGAAAAGGGAAAAGAAAAATCTGGTGCCGACAGATGATGGCAATGTACTGATTACGGTTCTGCCGGATGAGATTAAATCTCCGAAGATGACAGCAGAGTGGGAAATGGCATTGAATCACATTGCCCAGAATACAGAGACCGCAGATGAATTTCTAAATGGGATTACAGAGCTGATGCAGGAACTGGTTGCCAGATATCAGGGTATTTCAGAAGAAAAGAAAGGGCAGTTTCAGGGAAAAGCAAAAGGAGAAGTCATTGGCAAATGTCCCCGCTGTGGAGCAGATGTCAGGGAAGGAAAAGTAAACTTTTACTGTTCTGACCGGAACTGTGCTTTTACCTTGTGGAAGAATGATAAATTCCTTGCAAGCCAGGGGAAAAAGATGGATAAGGCGGCAGCAAAGAAGTTCCTGGCTAAAGGAAAAATCCATTATAAGGATCTGGTATCCAAAAAAACAGGGCGACAGTATGAAGCAACTGTGGAAATGGTTGATCCCGGCGAGGGGAATGTGCAGTTCAATCTGATTTTCCCACAACGATAAGTAGTGTATTGCAGGCAGTCTAAGGACTGTCTGTTTTCATACAAATATTATGAAAGAGAGGACCTTAGCATGAAGAAAAAAGGTAATTTTAGGAAAGTAGTATCTGGATTGCTGGCAGGCATGACAATGCTTAGTACAGTGTTATCTCCGATGACTGCATATGCAGCGGAGATTCAGCCAGAGAAAAAACCTCCACTTTATGAGGATGTGAAAGATTTTCTGGATGAAGATGAAGTGGTGACTGCCAAAGATTATGAAATTGAAACAGGCAGTGTATTTGATGTGAAATCAGACTACACAGGACTGGAAATCAAGGATGATGACAAGGTTAAAGTCACATTTGAGGAAGCAAAGAACGACAAGGATGAGGATTTTACGACAGATCATGCGGACACTTACAAAGCGGTCTATTATGTGGAACCGGTAAATCAGGAGCATCCGAAGTATCAGATCAGCCGAAAGTTGATTGTGCGTGAGAAAGAAACAGAAACGCAGACAGAAACTGCAGGGAGTGAAGCAGTAACCGAATCCGAAACAGCTGGCAGTGAACAGCAGACAGAGGAAGCGGAGGAGTCAGAATCAGACTCGGAAATTACCGATATTGATGCTGATGAATTTGATGATTTAGTAGAGCAGGCACAGAATCAGGATACCTATGATGAAGAATCAGGGTTAGAGCTTCACGATGTTTTGGAACAGGCAGGAGACAAAGGTGTGGATCTTGATTCTATGGAAGAGGGAGAGATTGCAACATTTGAAGCAGTTTCGGCTTATTCAGCAAGAAGCACACAGCAGGTAACAATTGAAAAAGGACCACTGTATAGATATGCAGATTATAATCTTGGAACCTATCTGACAGAGCCGTACTATATCAGCTACGGAAGCGTCAGAGCAATTGCGTATTGTGTACAGCCAGCTAAGCCAGGGCCTGGATCTGGAAATTATACAATTACAAAGATTGGAGACAATCACGCGTTAGCAAAAGTGTGTTATTACGGTACAGATGCCGCAGGAAGCGAAAGTTTTTTCGCGAATAAACACACAGATTTTTCAGAAGGAAAAAGATTCATCATTATTCACATGGCTGCATCTTATGCCAATGGAAGCAGTGATGCGTTCTATGGAACAAATGCTACAGGCGAGGCTTTGGCAAAAGAACTCTATAATTATTGTGTGAATAAGCCGGAAATACCAGATGTAGCGATGTCATTTTCCAAACCGAATGTAAAAGCTTATGTAGATGGAAATGTTCAGAGAACGGAGAACATTCAGTTCAACGCATCTTCCCAGCAGAAAATTACAATGGACTTACCAAAGGGAGTAAAGTTTCATAATGTATCTACTGGAAATGTAAGTGCGGCAGGTGCAAGCGTAACAATTGGAGGAGGAACCACGTTTTATCTCTCGGCTCCTCTGACACAGACAAAAGATGTAAGTGCTACTTTTTCTGCAAAGATGAAGGGAAGTATTACAAAAGATTATTCAGCATATAAACTGACTACGAATGCAAGTGTTCAGGATCTGGCATTTGTGTTTGGAGAAGGTGTCGCTGATGAAAAATATGTAAGCTTAAAGGTGTCCTGGATTGAACAGGCTACGATCGAAATCGTAAAGAAAGACGATACAGCGGATGTTAATCTTGCAGGTGCAGTATTCGGTGTATACAGCGATGAGGCTTGTACAAAGCTGCTCACTCAGATGCCGGCAACAGATAAGAATGGAAAATCTTCTGTTACGATCATCAAGACACAGGATACCGTTTATCTGAAAGAGATCACAGCACCACAGGGATATGTAGTAAATGCAACGGCAACAAATGTAAAACTGGTAGCAAGTAAGACTTCCTCTGTGACTGTAGAAAATAAAGAACAGCTTGCAGAGCTTACCATTTACAAAGAAGGACAGGTGCTTTCCGGAGCAGATGTCAGTGAAAATGGAACGGTATTTCAGTATGAAAACCGCAGACAGAAAAATGCAGTGTATAACGTGTATGCCGGGGCAGATATCGTAACTGCTTATGGCACAAAAGTGTACAGCAAAGGAGACCTGGTAAAAGAAAATCTGACAACAGGTGAGAATGGTTCTGTTACACTGAAGAACCTGCATCTTGGAAGCTATGTGGTGAAAGAAGCAAAAGCACCGGACAATTTCTATAACGGCAGCGAAGAAAAGTCAGTGACTCTGACTTATGCCGGACAGAATAAAGAAGTTGTATTTGCAGATGTGACTTTTAACAACGAAAGACAGAAAGCAGACGTTTCCGTAGTAAAACAGGATAAAGATACAAAGAAACCACTGAATGGCGGTATTTTTGCACTGTATGCATCCGATGATATTAGAAATGCAGACGGAACCGTTGTTGTGAAAAAAGGAACACTGATTGAGAAAGCAACTACTGGAGCAGATGGAACTGCAAAATTCACAGCAGATCTTCCGATTGGATATTCCTATTCCGTAAAAGAAGATCAAGCGCCGGAAGGCTATGTAAGAAATACAGAAGATGTGTATACGTTCAAGTTTTCTTACACCAATGATAAAGAAGCAACCGTATCATTTGCCCATACCTTCAGCAATGACCGTGTGACAGCAAAGATCAATTTATTCAAAGTTGATAAAGAAACAGGAAAAGCAGTACCACAGGGAGATGCCACACTGAAAGGTGCAGTTTATGGTCTGTATGCCCGTGAAGATATCGTGCATCCGGACGGAGCAACCGGAACTATTTATAAAGCAGGAGAACAGGTAGCGTCTCTTACAACAGATGACAAAGGACAGTCTTCTGTAAAAGGTTTATATCTTGGCAAATATTATGTCAAAGAGATCACACCGCCGACCGGATACCTGGCAGATACAGAAGAGCATGATCTTGTGTGCAGTTATGAAGGAGATATGACAGCAGAAGTAAAAAGAGAGTGCACTTCCAGTGAGCAGGTCATCAAACAGCCATTTCAGATCATCAAAGCAGCCAACAATGGAAAGACCGATGCAGATCTGTTATCCGGAGCCGGATTTACAGTTTATCTGAAATCTTCCCTTACAAAGAAAGCAGATGGAAGCTATGATTTTGATTCTGTCAAACCAGTAGTGAGTGGAGAAAATGGAGCAACTGAGATTTTCACAGATGAAAAAGGGTATGCCTGCAGTATTCCATTACCATTTGGAAGCTATATAGTGCGTGAAACTACAACACCGCACAATTACAAGCCAGTCGATGATTTTGAAGTGAATATCACAGAACATCATCCAAACGAGCCACAGATCTGGCGAGTGCTTCTGGATGAAGAGTTTAAGGCAAAACTGAAAATCGTGAAAAAAGACGATGAAACAAAGAAATCTGTATTGATTGCAGGAACAGAATTTAAGGTATATGACCTGGACAACAAGAAGTATGTGGAGCAGGTAACAACTTACCCAGTGACAACTACTCACAAGTCCTATTTTACGGACAGCCAGGGATATCTGATCATGCCGAAGAATCTGAAGATCGGACATTACCGAATTGAGGAAGTCAACGCACCGGAAGGGTACACAATCAACAAGAATTATGTAGAGATTGCAGTGGATGCAAACACAGCATACCAGATGGATTCTGAAAGCGGAGATGCCATTATTACGGTAGATTACGAGAACCATCCGGTAAAAGGAAAGCTGACGATCTATAAAAAAGGTGAGATGCTGACCGGATTCAAGAAGGATTTTGTTTATGAAGAAAGATACCTGAAGGGTGCAGAATTTAATGTCTATGCAGCTGAAAATATTTATACACCGGATTACCAGAAAGATGAAAACAGAAACAGACAGCTGATCTATGCAAAAGATGCACTGGTAACAACGGTAACGACTGGGGAAGACGGAAAAGCAGTTGCTGATAACCTGCCGCTTGGTTCTTACTATGTGGTAGAAGAGACTGCACCGGAAGGATTTGTCCTGAACCATGACAGATCAGAAGTCGCATTTGTCTATGCCAATCAGGATACACCGGTGATTGAACAAGAAGTGACTGTTGGCGATGACCGACAGAAAGTTGCGATTCAGGTAGAAAAACAGGATGCAGAAAATGGTGCAACCGTAGCAGGAGCTGTCTTTGGTATCTATAACAAAGCGGATATCAAGGCAGATGGAAAAGTAATCGTGAAAGTAGACACACTCTTACAGGAAATGACCTCTGATAATAATGGTCTTGCAGTATGTACGCTGGATCTGCCACTTGGACAGTATTATGTGAAAGAGTTAAAAGCACCGGCTGGATTTGTGTCCTCTGATGAAGTTCTGAATCTGAATGCTTCTTACCAGGGACAGGATGTGAAGACAGTAAAACTGAAAACAGTGAAAAAGAACCAGCCAACAACAGTAGAAATTACGAAATCTGATGTAACAACAGGTGTGGAACTGGATGGGGCAAAACTCACCGTTCTTGATAAAGAAGGAAATGTTGTGGATCAGTGGACTTCTGTAAAAGATCAGCCACATGTGATCAAACGACTGACAGTTGGTGAGGAATACACTCTTCGTGAGGAAATGGCACCTTATGGTTATCTGAAAGCAATGGATGTGAAGTTCACGCTGGAAGATACCGAAGAGATTCAGAAAGTAGAGATGAAAGATGAAGTACCGACAGGACTTCTGATCATCAACAAAAATGGAGAGTTTTTGGATAAAGTGACACTTCTGGACAATGTAAAAGGTACTGTGGAGCATCTCTTTGAATATGTAACTGGAAGTCTTACAGATGTAACTTTCGATGTATTTGCTGCGGAAGATATCAAAGCGGCAGATGGTGTCAGCGAAGATTATTTTAAAGCAGATGAAAAAGTGGGAACCATTACCACAGATTCTAATGGTATTGCACAGATGGGAGATCTCCCGGCTGGCAAGTACTATGTGAAGGAAGTAAAAACAGCCCATGGTTATGTGCTGGACAAAGAGCCGAGATATGTTGACCTTTCCTATCGTGATCAGGATACACCAGTTATCACTTATGATGAGAAATGGCAGAATGCCCGTCAGAAAGTAAAGGTTACGGTTCTGAAGAAAGAAAAAGATACAGAACGTGTTCTTGCAGGTGGTGTCTTCGGTCTTTATACCAGTGAAGATATCAAAAATGCAAAGGGTGAGGTACTCCTTGAGAAGGAAAGTCTGATCGAGCAGCGAGTAACGGATGAAAAAGGACAGATTACTTTTACGGCAGATCTTCCGATAGACGGAAAATACTATGTGAAAGAGATCTTTGCACCGGACGGATTTGTTACAACAGATGAAGTACAGGAGTTTACCTTTGAATATGCCGGAGAAGACCAGGCAGAAGTAAGCTACGACTTTACTTTTGAAAATCAGCCAACCACAGTGGAGTTGTCCAAAACAGACCTGACAACAGGTAAAGAACTTCCAGGTGCACACCTGAAAGTAACGGATTCAGATGGCAATACAGTAGATGAATGGACTTCTACGGAAGAATCCCATGTGATCAAAGAACTGGTTGTTGGTAAGAAATACACCATGACAGAGACAAAACCGGCAGATGGATATGTTACTGCAGAAAGTATTACCTTTACAGTAGAGAATATAGCAGAGGTTCAGAAGCATGATATGAAAGATGATGTGACAAAAGTAGAGATCAGTAAGACGGATATCACAGGAGAAACTGAGATTCCGGGTGCGAAACTGACGATTCTCGATAAGGATGATCAGGTAGTAGAGAGCTGGACTTCCACAGAGGAAGCACACTATATCGAAAAACTGCCAATCGGTAAATATACCTTACGTGAAGAGCAGGCACCGAAAGGATATCTTCTGACAGCCGATGTGACGTTTGAGGTGAAAGACACCGGAGAAATCCAGAAAGTGGCTATGAAAGATGATACTGCCAAGGGAAAAGTGATTCTCAATAAGACAGATAAATCGTCAGGAGAACCACTGAAAGGGGTAGAATTTGAACTCCGTGACAGTAAGGGAAAAGTTCTGGAAACCTTAAAGACAGATGCTGCAGGTCATGCGGAAAGTAAGCTGTATGAGATTGCCACATTTAAGAACGGCAAATATGATGCGGCGATCAAGTATTATCTGGTGGAAACAAAGACACTGGACGGATACACACTGGATCAGAGCAAGCATGAAGTGACGTTTGCCTATGCAGATGACAGTACACCGGTCGTGGAAGTCACTTTCAATCTGACAAACGAGAAACCGGAAGTTCCAGAAACACCGAACACACCGGATACACCACAGTCCCATGAAGAGACAAAGATATCAAATGCACCGAAAACAGGTGACAGCACGAATATCTGGCTGCCGATCCTACTTCTTGTAACTTCCACAGGAGGTATGGCAGGACTTTATATCAGCAGAAAAAGGAAAAGCAAATAAGGAAACCAAAATCAATGGTTATGATTGGGAGCTTCTATGTGAGGCTCCCTTTTTCATACAAAAAAATCACAGAAAGGAATAGAAAACTATGATGAAAGCAATGGAAAAAAGACAGGAAGCACGAAAAAACCAGGAGAAAACTTTAAAGAGAATGATGGCTTATCAGAAGAAAGCCGAGCAGATGATCAGCAGAAAAAGAATGAACCATCACATGATCAGAAAGGGGTAAAAGCGTATGATGAACAGAAAAGAATTTTATGAATATGTCAAAGACAATGTAAAGGAGTATCTGCCAGAGTCTTACAAGGACGCAGAAATTAAACTGCAGGAAGTAGAAAAAAACAACGGGTTGAAGTTGACAGGTATTACGATTCCAAACGGAGATCAGAGAATCGTACCGACAGTCTATCTGGATTCCCTCTACCAGGAATATATCCATGGAAAAGATGTAGACTCTTGTGTTGGCGATGTGGCTGATATGCGTATTGAGGCACAGGGAAAAGCAGAATTTTTTGATATGGGAGTTACGGATATTCTGGATTATGAAAAGATGAAGGACAAATTACAGATGAGAATTTGTGATAAGGAATGGAATACCGATCTTCTTGCAGATAAAGTAGTCACAGAACACGGAGATTTTGCAGCTTATTATGCAGTAAATCTGGAGGAAAATGGAGAAGGGATCAGCAGTATTCCGGTAACTGTTTCTCTGATGAACGAGTGGGGAGTATCTGCCGAACAGATTCAAGCGAATGCGATGGTGGCAGACCGAAAACGTGGTGTCACACTTATGGATATGAATGAGATTATCAAATCTATGATTTTTGGTGAAGAACCAGAAAACCTGCTGAATGAAAAAATGGATATGGAAGCCATGGAAAACCCAATGTTCTGTCTGACAAACAAAGCTAAGATGAATGGAGCTTCCCTGTTACTGCAGGAAGATATTCGTAAACAGATTGGGGAATGCCTGGGAAGTGATTACTTTGTCATCCCATCTTCCATTCATGAAGTGCTGATTCTTCCTGATAACGGCATTTTTCAGGTTCCGGAATTAAATGCGATGGTACAGGAAGTCAATGAGACACAGGTGGAAAGACAGGAACAGCTTTCGGATAAGGTTCAGTTCTGTGATAAAAAGACCGCAGTAATGGAAAATGCTGAGCGTAGGGAAGCTCGTTTGGAGAAAGAAAAAGCAGCCGAAAAAGTGGAAGTAAAAGGTGGAATCCATGGAAGACTGGAAAAAGCCAAGGCAGAAATCAAGGCAAAAGAGGGAGACAAAGTGCCAAAGAATAAGTCAAAAGAGCTTGCCACAGCATTATAAAGAGTAACAACGATGATTTTAAGGGGACTGTGCTAAGCAGTCCCTGATTTTATGAAAAGGAGTAGCGCATGGCAAATAAATTATATGCAATGGAACAGCTGACGGAAGAGGTGGCAAAAGATGTAGCTGCCAGTCCGCAGGAATGGATGCGGTTCCTAAACACTGCATCCAGACTGTACAAATACACTTTTCCAGAACAGCTTTTAATTTATGCACAGCGACCGGAAGCAACTGCCGTAGCATCCATGGAAATTTGGAATCAGAAGATGTACCGCTGGATCAAAAAGGGATCCAAAGGGATTGCCTTGATTGACAATACTTCCGGACCGAAAACGAAACTTCGGTATGTATTTGATGTGCAGGACACTTATAAAGTGCGGAATCTTGGAAAGGATCCTCAGTTATGGAATCTTCCGGTGGAAGGAGAACAGCTGGTGGCAGATTATCTGCAGGAGCAGTTATCACTGGAAGATACAGAAGGAGGACTTGCTGAAAGTCTGCATCAGGCAGCGAAGGAGAGTATGCAAGAATGGCTTCCAGATGCATTGGAAGAACTGAGACTGGACGTAACAGGGACATTTCTGGAAGAACTGGACGAACAGAATCAGGAAGTCGAATTTCGGGAACTGATGACCAATAGTGTCTGGTATGTATTACTAAACCGGTGTGGACTGGATGCACAGGAATATCTGGATGCAGAGGATTTTCGGCATATTACGGACTTTAATCAGCTGATAGTATTAGGACATCTGGGAAGTGCAGTCAATGAGATCAGCAGACCAGTCCTGATGCAGATTGGACGATATGTGCTGAATAATCTGGAAAATGACCTGAAAACGGTTGCAAAAGAAAAAGAAGTAGTCTATAATGAATTTAACACGTTAATGCGTGAAAGTAATACAGATAACACAGAAGATAGAGAAGAAAAAAAGGAGGAAACAGACTATGAGAGAGATCAGTTACAGCCAGAACGGAGAGTATCAGATTCCAGATATCAGCCTGGAAGAGACGAGAGGAACCATCGGCAAGTACGGAATGATGCGGAAAGAGTATCTGAGAAATCACAAGGTAGCCAGGTTCAACATTCTGACACTGCAGAACCGTCTGGACAGTCATCTGATGGAGATCGACAGCCAGGCAAGACAGAGAGTAGACGACCTGATGAACGAACTTCTGGAGAAAGATCCGGCACCGGACAAAATGGCAGACGGGATGGCATGGACCAGACACATGAACCAGATCAAGGCACAGGCAGAGGAGCTGGTGATTCAGGAGATTATTTACAGTTAAGTCTGTTCCCAACAGAAGAGGAACAGTTAGGAGAAATAAGGAAAGCGGCAGCTGCATTGGAACAGCCAGCCGCTTTTCTTATTTCCGATGAAGTGGTAAATGATATTCTCCGCACGGGAAGCGGACAGAAAAATACACTGTTTCATATTACAGCAAGACTGATTGAAGGTCTGGATAATGAAGAAATGCGGAGTTTTCTGAAAGATGAATATGGAACTGGTGGCAAAGGATTTACCATAGATGGTCAGAAAATCAGTATCTGGTATGACAATGATGGTATCCGTATCCGGCGAGGGGACTCTGCCAGAAGAAACTTTGACCGCATGGTTACGTGGGAAGAAGCAGCGAACAGAATTCGGGATATGTATGAGGATGGAAATTACGTGGATAATTTGATTTCCAATAATGCCATTGAACAGGAGCAGGAAGAAATGACCAATCTTCTTGCACTTCATTTTCGGGATACTTGCAGAAACTGGGAAAAGAAACAATCATATTCAGACTGGCAGGATGTAGTGAGTGGAGCATGGACAGATCAAGAGGAAGCAGATGCGATTGTCTATCGTTTTGAATGGCTGCAGAAATATATGGATGAGAATCCGGGAGATTATCACCGCTGGGAGATTCAGCATAATCCGGAATATTTCCAACGCTTTCAGGATCTTCAGAGGGAGCGTTCCTGGGTAGACCAGAAATTTACGGTCGAACGTCCGGCACTATCCTTTATCACACAGGATGAAATTGACGCAGTGTTAAGAAGAGGCGGCATTACTGCAGGAGGACGTAACCGAATCTATGAGTATTTCATGGAACATCATGATATGAAAGATGCAGCTGAGTTCCTGAAAAATGAGTATGGAACAGGTGGTTCCTCACCCGGAATACCAGGAGCAGATGCTTCCGACGCATCCCATGATGCAAAAGGATTAAAACTTGCAAAAGGGAAAATTGGCAGTCCAGAGGTAGAAGTTTTATTAAAGTGGAACAAGGTTGCAGAACGTGTTCGCCAGTTAATCCGCACAGATGATTATTTGTCACCGGAAGAAATGGAAAAGTACGAAGAACGACAGGAAGCACAAAGACTGGCAGACCTGGAAGAAGCACAGCAGATGTTAGGAGAACAGCTGGAACAGGATTCTTTTACAGCGGAAGATATAACGGATCTGCGACTAGTTGATTCAGAATATATGTCCGGTACCAGAACAAAAATCTATGATTTTGCTTGCAAAGTTAAGGGAGAAGAGAATCGACTTCAATACACATTAGAATATCATGATGATGGAGAAGGTTTCACGATTCATACGGAAAAAGATGATATTTGGGAGCGAATGTCAACACAAGAATTGGAACGTCTGGATGTAAAACTTGGACAAGAAGTACTTTATTATCATTATCACAACAAAACAGTAAATGCGGATACCTTAGATAAATTACGGGAAATCAAGGAAGAAATCATGGAGGAAGAGTCTTCCTATTTTACTGCTATTTCTAAACGTGTGTGGACAGATTATGATAAAAAAGAAAAAGAACTGTCGGGAGAAGCTGAGGTATTGGAAGAAAAAGAATCATTGGAAGAGATTAACGGAATAGCAGAACTGATTCCAGCAACGAACTTCCATATCACAGATGATGAACTTGGACAGGGAACACCGAAGGAGAAATTCCGAGCCAATATTATGGCTATTCAGCTGTTAAAAAAATGTGAGGATGAGAACCGCAATGCGACACCAGAGGAACAGGAAATCTTATCCAGGTACGTCGGCTGGGGAGGTCTTGCAGATGCATTTGATGAGACAAAATCTGCATGGGAGACAGAATATTTGGAATTAAAGACCGTCCTTACACCGGAAGAATATGCTGCAGCCAGAGCTTCCACATTAAATGCTCATTATACACAGCCGATTGTGATTGAAAGTATGTATCAGGTGTTGGAGAATCTGGGATTTACAAAGGGAAATATCCTGGAGCCATCTATGGGAGTCGGGAACTTCTTTGGAAAGCTTCCAGAGAATCTAAACCAGTCCAAACTCTATGGAGTGGAACTGGACAGCATCAGTGGCAGAATTGCTAAACTTCTCTATCCAGATGCCAATATCCAGATCAAAGGCTTTGAGAAGACGGATTATCCCAATGATTTCTTTGACGTGGCAATCGGAAATGTGCCATTCGGTGCATATAAGGTCAATGACCGTCAATATGACCGCTACAATTTTATGATTCATGATTACTTTCTTGCCAAGACTATAGATCAGTTACGTCCAGGTGGTGTAGCTGCGTTGATCACAACAAAGGGAACTATGGACAAGGAATCACCGGAAGTCCGGAAATATTTGGCAGAGCGTGCAGACCTGCTGGGGGCTATCCGACTGCCGAACACAGCTTTTAAGGCAAATGCAGGAACAGAAGTCAGTGCTGATATTTTGTTTTTCCAGAAGCGTGAGAGTTTCACAAAAGAGATGCCAGACTGGGTGAATTTGGAGAGTGATGCAAATGGGATTACCATTAACAAGTATTTTGTTCAGCATCCGGGATTGATTCTTGGTGAGATGAAAGAAGTGTCCGGTCCGTATGGTATGGAAACAACCTGTGCTCCAATGGAAGGAGCTGATCTGGAATTACAGTTACAAGAAGCTGTAAAACACATCAGAGGAAGCATGGTAGCGGCAGTAGATATAGAGGCAGAACTGGATGAGATGCCAGAGAGTATTCCGGCAGATCCGAATGTCCGAAATTACAGCTATACGGTGGTAGATGATCAGGTATATTACCGTGTCAATTCTTTGATGAATCAGGTGAAAATGCCTGCAGTCACTGCAGAACGTGTAAAAGGCATGGTTGCAATCCGTGATACCGTTCGTGAACTGATCGCCATGCAGATGGAAGAATTTGTCACAGACGAAGAAATCCAGAAACAGCAGAAAAAACTGAATCAGGTGTATGATACCTACACAGCAAAGTATGGAGTTATTGGAAGTAATGCTAACAAACGTGCATTTTCTGATGACTCTTCTTATTGTCTGCTGTGTTCCCTGGAAGACTTGAATGAAGATGGAACATTGAAGCGGAAAGCGGACATGTTCACCAAACGAACCATTAAAAAGGCGGTCGCTGTGACAAGTGTGGAGACAGCCACAGAAGCACTTGCTCTGTCCCTAAATGAAAAGGCTAAAATAGATCTTCCATATATGGCACAGTTGACCGGAAAGACCGAAGAGAAAATCACAGAAGAGCTGGTTGGAGTTATCTTCAAAAATCCACTGACAGACCAGTGGGAAAGCGGAGATGAATATCTGTCTGGAAACGTCAGAGATAAATTAAATACAGCGAGAACTTTTGCAGAGAATCATCCGGAATTCACACCGAATGTGCGTGCATTGGAGGCAGTTCAGCCAAGAGATCTGGAAGCGTCGGAGATTGAAGTGCGTATTGGAGCCACCTGGATTGAACCTTCGGATTATCAGGATTTTATGGTGGAACTGCTTCATACGCCGAGGTATCTTGCACAGAAGGAAATACAGGTAAAATTCTCTGAGGTAAATGGTGAGTGGAGGATTACAGGAAAGAACGCCGACAGTCCAAGAAATGCGTTTGCTTATGCAACGTATGGAACGGAGAGAGCAAATGCCTACCGGATTCTGGAAGATACCTTGAATCTAAAAGATGTTAGAATCTATGATAAAGTCGTAAATGACAATGGGGATGAAGTGCGAGTTTTGAATAAAAAAGAAACTATGTTGGCATCACAAAAGCAGGATGCCTTGAAGGCTGCATTCCAAGATTGGATTTTTAAGGATCAGCAGAGGAGAGAAAGGCTGGTAAGCGTGTACAATGAGCGTTTCAATAGTATCCGTCCCCGTGAATATGATGGTAGTCACTTGAGTTTTCCAGGAATGAATCCGGAAATAGAGCTTCGTCCGCATCAGAAAAATGCAGTCGCACATCAGTTATACGGTGATAATGTGCTTCTGGCACATGTAGTAGGAGCTGGGAAGACTTACGAAATGGTAGCGGCGGCAATGGAGAGCAAACGTCTGGGATTATCACAAAAGAATCTCTTTGTTGTGCCAAACCATTTGACAGAGCAGTGGGGAGCGGAGTTCCTGCAGTTATATCCAGGAGCAAATATTTTGGTAGCAACCAAGAAAGACTTTGAACCGGCAAACCGAAAGAAGTTCTGTGCCAGAATCGCTATGGGAAATTACGATGCTGTTATTATTGGTCATTCCCAGTTTGAGCGTATTCCAATCTCTGATGAGAAACAGGAAGCCATGCTTCAGAGGCAGATTGATGATCTGGAAATGGCAATCCAGAGTGCAAGGTATGAACAGGATGGTGGACGTTATACCGTCAAACAGATTGAAAAGACAAGAAAAACATTGCAGACAAGGCTGGAGAAACTGAATCAGAAAGAGAAAAAAGATCAGGTAGTTACGTTTGAAGAACTGGGAGTGGATCATTTATATGTAGATGAAGCACACAGTTATAAAAACGCATTTCTTTATACAAAAATGAGAAATGTAGCCGGGATTGCACAGAATGAAGCACAGAAGTCGGCGGATATGTTTAATAAATGTCAGTATCTGGATGAGATTACCGGAGGAAAAGGCATTACCTTTGCTACGGGCACACCGATTAGCAACAGCATGACGGAATTATATGTTATGCAGAGGTATCTGCAGAACAGCAAATTACAAAATATGGGACTTGGACTGTTTGATTCCTGGGCCTCCACCTTTGGCGAGGTAGTCACGAGCATTGAGCTTGCACCAGAAGGAACAGGCTACCGTGCAAAGTCAAGATTTGCAAGATTTTATAATATTCCGGAACTGATGAATATGTTTAAGGAGATTGCAGATATCAAGACTTCCGATCAGTTAAAGCTTCCTGTGCCAGAGGCGGAATATGAAACAGTGGTGCTGAAACCAACGGAACAGCAGAAAGAAATCGTAGAAAGTCTGGGGGAACGTGCAGAAGTTGTCAGAAACGGAGGGGTAGATGCTTCGGTTGATAATATGCTGAAAATTACCAATGATGGAAGAAAATTGGCATTGGATCAGCGTTTGGTGAACGAATTATTGCCAGATAATCCAGAAAGCAAAATATCAGTCTGTGCAGAGAAAAGTTATGAGATCTGGAAAGACACGGCAGCACAGAAATCTGCACAATTGATTTTCTGTGACTTGAGCACACCGAAAGGTGATGGCAGTTTCAATGTTTATGATGACTTGAAGCAGAAACTGATAGCGAAAGGTGTACCGGAAAAAGAGATTGCTTTTATTCATGATGCAAATACAGAAGCAAAGAAGACGGAGCTGTTTGGAAAAGTGAAATCCGGGCAGGTTCGTTTTTTGATTGGCTCAACAGCAAAGATGGGTGCCGGGACCAACGTGCAGGACCGTCTGATTGCGTTGCACCATCTGGATATTGGCTGGAAACCATCTGATTTGGAACAGAGGGAAGGGCGTATTATCCGTCAGGGAAATCATAATAAAAAGGTTCATATCTTCCGGTATGTAACTGAATCCACATTTGACAGCTACATGTGGCAGTTGGTTGAGAACAAGCAGAAATTCATTTCTCAGATTATGACCAGCAAAGCACCTGTGCGAAGCTGTGAAGATGTGGACGAAGCGGCACTTTCCTATGCAGAGGTCAAAGCTCTTGCAACCGGAAATCCAGCAGTAAAAGAGAAGATGGCATTGGATGTTGATGTGGCAAAATTAAAACTTTTAAAAGCCAACCACATGAATAACCAGTACCGCCTGGAAGATGATATTGCAAGGAATTTTCCACAACAGATTGCAAAACTGACAGAAATCATTGACAGCTACAAGGCAGACATCGCTCATTACTCAGAGCATAAAATCACAGATCCAGAGCAGTTTACTATGGAGATTGGCGGCAAAGAGTTCACAGAAAAGAAAGAGGCAGGAGCAGCACTTCTGGCGGTATGTAAAGATATTAAAGCTGTAGATGCTGCGATGGATATCGGAAACTATCAGGGATTCAATATGAGGATTCAGTTTGATGGATGGAGTAAAGAATTTATTCTATCTGTCAAACATGAGGCTGTCTCGAAAGTTCATCTTGGAGCAGATGCACTTGGAAATATTACTCGTATCAACAATCTGTTGGACAGTTATCCAGAGAAGCTTTCAGAAGCACAACAAAGACTGGAAACAGTATATGAACAGCTTGCAAATGCAAAAGAAGAGGTTGGAAAGCCATTTCCAAAAGAAGAGGAGTTGAACCAGAAACTGGAGCGACTGTCAGAATTAAATGCATTGCTCAATATGGATGAACGGGAAGATGCAGAAACAGAGGTGTCTGAATCAGATGAGAAAGAAGAAAGACCGACACGTGGTTCTATCCATGAAAAACTGCAGATTTATAAAGAAAAGAGTCAGCGGGAAAGTGAAACTGGCAAGGAAAACAGAAAACGGGACTTCGGTCTGGAATAAATAAACAGGAAAGATGGCATAATTTGGTAGAAGAAGGTTCTGCCTGTTATGCCATTTTTTAGAACACAGGAGGAATTTGAATGGCGAGAAGTATGATAACAGGAAAAGAAACGCAGAAAATGCAGGAATATACGCAGGAACGGATTGCTCAGGCAGAGCGTAGAGATATAGAATTTTCAACAGATGTAAAAGAACAGATTTTTGAATATGCGAATCTGATCGGCGAGGAAGAGAAAGTTAGGAATTTGGTAAGAAATCTGGCAGATGCAGTGAGTCAGGCAGATCAAGAAGGTGTAGAGGATTTGCTGGATGACGCAAGAATGGATATTCAAGAACTGCTGGATCCAACCATAGGTAAGCTGGAATTACGTGACTATGGATATACAGCAGAAGATATGGTGCCACTTAGAAAAGAAGCAGCCTTGGATTATCACAGAATGGGTTCTAAGATTTATTGCCTTGGAAGTGATGGCAGTAAAGGTGAATATGCGAGTAAAGAAATGATACAGGCACACGACGGTTTGTTTGGAATGGAATTGCAGATGTGGGAACGGATAAAGGATAACAACCTAGATTATGCAGAAGAAAATTTAGGAGCATTTCAGGAGCCTATGAGTGTCATTGAGCAGGAAGAAGCACTGAAATTATACGATGCAGGAGCAGATATCTATCTGATCACTAATTTTTCATCACCGATGTATGTCACAGAACGTATGGAAATTGAACGAGGACCAGAGCATTATCAGATGTCTATGACAGAACTGGAGCGTTTCCGTAACCTGGAATGGGAAATGCAGAAATATCCACAGATTCAGTCATTGAAAGAAGCAAACCTGTTGTTAGGAACAAGAAGGGTATTTGGTATTTATCAGATCCGGGATGATTCACCGGGCGAAAACTATGCTTTTATGAATATGAGTTTTATTGAAAGTCATGGTATGAAGATAAAAAAAGAAGATTACAAGCTGGTCTATGTTGGTGAATTATCAGGAAATATGTCACTGGATGATATTTTTGAAAGATTCAACATTGATAGACCGGAAGATTTCCGTGGGCATTCCCTGTCTGTCAGTGATATCGTAGTTCTGAATGACGGGGAAAAAGTAACTGCTCATTTTGTAGACAGTATCAGTTTTGAACAGCTAGATTCTTTCCTGAATCTGGAAGAACAGGTCCTTAGTGAACTGGCATATGAGGTAGGAGAACGTTACTTTGCTATTCAGAGAACAGAAGAAGGATATGATTATTCCTTTTACGATGAAGATTTCCGCTTGATGGATGGTGGCGTTTATGAG
The DNA here is from genome assembly GCF_025567415.1 of Dorea ammoniilytica. NCBI lineage: Bacteria > Bacillati > Bacillota > Clostridia > Lachnospirales > Lachnospiraceae > Dorea > Dorea ammoniilytica. The sequence goes on along the minus strand of NZ_JAOQJV010000003.1, from coordinate 125,702 downwards.
AATGATGAAATTTCTATTGAAGAAGCGGCGGAGGAACTTTTGGAAGACGAAGGCTGGACTGGAGAACGCATCCGTGGAGATTATGATCGGTTGATGGAGAAAGTAGAAGAAATGGATGAAGTTGTAATGGCAGAGATTCAGAAAAGCCAGGGCGAATATAAGCCATTGGCAAAGGTGGAGGAACTGGAAGAGGCCAATTATAACATGATTGATAATGTACTCAATAATATGCCGCCTAAGAAAGAAGCTTATCTGGAATATTATGCTGCAGAATGTGATGAAATTCATGATATGGGAGCTTATGAGAAAAGCACAGATGTGAAAGAAATCGCAGCAATCTATGAGAAGTACAGAGAAGATCCGGAAAACGCTTATAAAGGCAGTGGAATGGGGATTATTTATCGTGATCCGGAGGATAGCTTGTTTGATGAAACAGAACTGTTAATTGTAATGGGAACAACGATACACGGCGACTTCTTGGATAATGTGCGGTTTTTAAAAGATCAGCCGGTGGTGCGTGAAGGTTTGGAGAAGATTCATAAAGCATTGCCTGATTATAAATATATCCCGATTCAGGATGTGCGTGAGGCAATGTATCCGAAAAAAATGACAACAGAAGAACTGGCAGCAGCATTGGATGAGATTGCGGAAGACTTCGATCCGTATGACTATCGGGACCATGTAGAGCCAGGGCAGGATACCATACAGGAAGTCATGCTGGATCTGCAAAGTGGAAATGTTGGTTCTTATATTTCCTTTCTGAAGGATGTGATTGAAGAAGACTGTGAGCAGTCCGTGTGGGCAGGTGTTTTGCTGGAACGGCTGAAATCCTACGAACCAGATATATCCAAAGAAACAGAGCCGATGGTGTATGTGAATTACTGTGAAAAGCGAGAGCTGATGGAACCACGCTGTCAGAAGCTCTCAGATCTGGATTCCCGTACTGCACAGAAGGATAAGGAATGGTACGCAGACCGTAATCCGAGGACGGATGAGCCGATGGTAACAGCCCAGATGTTTTTTACTATATATTATGCGGAAAAAGGCGATAAAATGATGCAACATTTCAAAGGGAAAATAGATATTGGAACAGGAAATGGCGGTATTTTAAGTCAGCTGAAACTCCAAAATGAACTGAAACTTACGGATGAAAGCTGGATTGGTTATCTGAAAAACAAGGGAAATGAAGAGTTTCAGAAGTGTATGGAAGATCTGACCGATATGCAGAACCATGTGCTGCCATATTTGCAGAGCTTTTGCAGTCTGGAAGAAAAAAGTGTGCAGGAAAAGCAGGAACGGCAGGTTGCAGAAAAGCAGGACAGCAGAGTAGAAGCGTCAAGAGCAGCGAATGTGACAAAAGGGGATAATGACAAAGCTGTGAAAAAGGTAGTTTCGAGTATGCAAACAGAAAAGAATAAAGCAACTACGAAGGCAAAGAAGCCATCTATTCATGAACGACTGGAAATCAATAAGAGAAAAATCCAAGAAAAGCAGGGAAAAGATGAGCTGGAGAGAGGAGCTGATCGGGATGTAAGAACGGTATAAATTTATAGAAAGGCACTTGGCTCCGTTTTGGACATAGCAAAAGTGCTGACAGTGACGAACGAAGATGTGCTGCCTGCTTATTTGCAGAGAGTATCTGATTTTGAAGACTGCCTACTTGCAACTTGTACGAAGGAGAATCAGTGTGATGCGATTGTGACAAGGAATAAAAAGGATTTTCTTTCCTTTTGGATTACACTGCTTTCTCCGGAAGAACTGCTGAATATTTATTCGTAAAAATATGTTTTTACAATCGGCAGCAGAAGGAAAGTTGAATGATAACCCCGATCCAGCATACTGCAAAATATAAAAATTTTATAACAAAGTGGAAAACCCTGCGTAGGATCAGAAATGTTCTCACAGGGTTTCATGTATCTAATAAAATATAGAAATTTAGCGGATTTCTGCTAGAATAAGAAAAACTGTTAAAAAAATATCGTGCATAGATCAAAAAGACTATATATGGGCGACCTTTTAAAGCCGATTTATATAAAATAGAAGAAAAAAAGGTGGTCGATACCGTGGATATAAAAACAGCGGTCATATATCGGTTAAACGATCTGATTAAGCAGAAAGATATCACAGTGAATGAAGCGGCGGTGCGCTCAGGCGTCCCGCCTTCAACACTGAAAAATATTTTGTATGGACAAAGCAGGAATGCTGGCGTAGTTACAATTAAAAAGATATGCGATGGATTGGATATTACAATACAGGAATTTTTTGAAGATCCCATCTTTGCAGATTTGGAACCGGAGTTATAGGAACAGGTAAATAATCTTAGGATTCAGATTCTGCAAGATGGTTTTTTTATGGGAAAGGGTTAGAAGAAACTAACACTGGAGGATGAATATGTGTAAAATAGCAATTTGCGACGATGATAAAGAATACAGGGAGAAAATAAAGACGGTCATAGAAACGGAAGGGATTCTGTCTTCGAATGAGATACGGTTTTATGAATATGAATCAGGAAAAGAATTATTGGAAGATGCGGATATTTTGCATGATCTGATTTTTATGGATATGCGTATGCCTGGATTGGATGGAAATAAAACAGTACTGAAGCTGAGGGAATATAATGAAGCAGCGATATTGGTGTTCTGCTCCGGATACTTTGAGCCGACTTCAGACAGCATCAATATTGGGCAGCCGTTCCGGTATATTATGAAAGACTTGCATGACAGAAGTCTGAAAAGGGAAATCCCTGCGATTTTATCAAAAGTAAAATTGCACTGTGGAGATTCTTCCGTGACGGTTACATCAGCGGGAAGAGTAATTCGTATCTATACGGAAGACATTTTATATATCTGTCTGGCGAAAAGGGGTTGCTCTATATACGTTGCTAGGCAGGGGGAGATAGATGAGATACATTGTAAGGAATCTTTAGGCGATTTATATGAACGTCTGGCCGGAAGGGGATTTGAGTATGCACATAACAGTTATATTGTAAATCTGGCGAAAGTGGAAGGATTGGAAAAGAATGTGGCGCTGCTACAGATGGGAATCCAATTGAATGTTTCAAGGTCGAGAAAAGGTCAGTTTGCTGACGCTCTGATCATGTTTCTTGGGGAAAGGAACGGCATGGTATGATAGTAAGAGATTTTTTGATCTGCCTTCTTCAGATGTATCTGTTGGAAGATCTGGAAAAGAACATGCTTCCATACAGAAGAGAAAACTTTTGGGGAAAATTTCTCGTATATTTTGTCGTAGCGCTGATAATGCTCGGAATCAACCACTTGGAATCCTCAATATTTAATATGGTAATGATTCCGGTAACGTATATGATTGTGTCAATGGTTGTGTTCCGGGGAAATATATGGAAGAAGCTGGTTATAGTATGCTGCTATTATGTGCTGGCAATTATTCCTGAATTTCTCTTTGCAACGCTTACGAATGCGTATGGCGTGACTGGTGCATCTGAGGGTTTTGGGACGGAAATAGAAAAAACATTAGCGCTACTACTGATGAGTACCATGACATTTCTGTTTATTAAATGCATTAATCAGGTAACGAGAAAAAGGGATTATCTGACGATTGAGAATAAAACTTTTACTGTGCTGCTCATGCTGCCAACCGCTACGATCATTATATTAGGATGTGTGTTTTATTCAAATATTTCTTTTGAAGGAATGAACAGGGTTATGGTTCCGGTAGGAGCTTCGCTGCTGCTATTGACGAATATCTTCATTTTCTCAGTGTTTGACCGGTTTGTAGAGAAATCAGAAGAAGTGAAGAAGATGGACCGGCTTTACCAGAAAAGCAGGGCGGAGATTGCTAATTTACAGTATATGAATAAGGTCAATGAGGATAACAGGGCATTCTTACACGATATAAATAAATTCATTTGTACAGTAGCCGGTTTGATGGAAGAAGGAGAAAATCAAGAGGTTAAGGAGATTATGGAACATTTAGGTGTCCGGATTCAGAGCCTTCAAAAAGGTGTGTATTGCGAACACCCGATCTTGAACAGCATCCTGTGCGAAAGGAAATTCCTTGCGGAATCTAAAAATATTTCCTATAAGATTACTCTGGGTAATGATCTCAGGCTGGACTTTCTGGAAGAACTGGATATGATCTCAATCGTAGGTAATCTTTTGGATAACGCACTGGAAGCGGCAGAAAAGACAAAAGATGGCCGATATGTGGAATGCAGGATGTATATGGGAAATGAGGAACATTTCCTTGTTATGGAATTTTGCAACGGGTATGTTGTTCCACTGTTAAAGGACAAGGACCGGTACATAAGCACCAAAAGAGATGCAGACAGTCACGGGATCGGACTGCATACGGTGGGAAAACTGGTTAAAAAGTATGCGGGAATTATGAGAGTGGAGGCCGGAGAACGGGAGTTCTCTGTTAAGCTTATCTTTACAATAAAATAAAGATGTGCAAAAATCGCCCAAAAAGTTACCGTTTTTGCCACGGTAATTGAAAAGAGGGCGATTTTTGTGTAAACTTTCGGAAAAAAGGAGGCTTTGTAACTATGAAAAAAATAATCAGAAAAAACCTGGGAATCAAACTGCTTGGAGCTGTAAACTGTCTTGCACTCTGCTTGACGGCGTATACGGCAAATCTGGCGTGCAACTGGCTGTACTATCAGGAAGATGAGCCGGAAGAAGTTAAGAAAATGAGGAAATTCTAGTGTGGAAAAAAATGGCTGGTCGGCTTTTTGAACTACAAAGCAGGAATGGGATTCTTGAAGAGAAAGACCGCAGGCTGTATGAATATGCTTACGGCGTACTGCTGGGCAGGGTGGTAATATACCTTATCATCGTCATACTTGGCATCATAACGGGGAATTGGATGGAGATGATAGTCTTTTTATTGCCCTTTACTGTTTTAAGGCAGTATGCCGGAGGGATTCATTTGGAAAAGGCAGGGGGCTGCATGGCTGTTTCCGGTATCCTTGTCCTTCTATGCAGTCTGTATCTGGCGTCTGCTCCGGCTGTAATATGGCAAATGCGGATCATATGGTTTGTCGCGGTTGGCGTTATATTTATCATGGCGCCGGTAGATGCCAGCAGCAAGAAGTTGGATGCGAAAGAGAAAAAAGTTTATGGGATGCGCGCGAGGGTAATTTTAGTTATTGAATGCGCGATAGCAGGTGTTTTTTCTGTGATTGGATATTCCCTGATCGTAAACGGGATTATGGTAGCGCATATTGTTTTGGCGTCTGGTTTAATATTAGGATGGACCAAAATTTTTTTTGATAAAGAGTTAGAGTGAACTAATCCATGATAGGAATAAGAAATACCTGGGAAAAGCGTATTGCAAAAGGATGATAAACAGAACAAAAAGAACATGATACAAGAGGAATATAAAAGTGAATTTGAAATTGATAAAAAATACAGAAAATATCAACAAAGAGAAAATAACCTTGTTCTGCCTGCCGTTTGCAGGAGGCGGTGCTTCTGCTTATAACCAGTGGGCGAAAAAGATGCAGGGGAAAGTAACGGTATGCCCAGTTCAGCTTCCGGGAAGGGAAGAACAGATCATGGAGAAACCGTATATAGATATGTCGGTTATGTTAGATGACCTGGAAGAGGCTGTAAGAAAGGTTGTGTACGGACCGTATGCCTTATGGGGACACAGTATGGGTGGGAAGATCGCCTATGAGCTGGAAAAACGGTTGGAGGCAGCGGGATATACTGCAAAATGCCTGTTTATTTCCGGCAGCCGGGTTCCTAGTATTCCGGAGCCAAATCCAATCTATCATCTTCCGGATGAAGAGTTTAAGAGGGAACTGGGGAGATTTGAAGGGACGCCCAAGGAGGTACTGGAGAACCAGGAATTGCTGGATTTCTTTCTGCCTATGCTGCGGGCAGATTTTACCATGGATGAAACGTATTATGACAAGGCGGGAATAGTGCTGCATACGCCTATCGCTGCATTTGGCGGAGAAAAGGACGGAGAAGCGGATGAGAGTGCGATCTTGGAATGGGGAAAGTATACGGACAATGATTTTAACTACCGGATATTTCCGGGAGGACATTTTTATCTGCGGGATTGTGAAGACGAAGTAATAAGTGAGGTCATGAGACTGCTTTAGAGAATGAAAAATGGAGATTAAACGATACGGAGAAAAGGAATTTCTGTCAGCAGACAAACTTTATATCCGTGAAAATGAGATACATATATGGTGTATCCGCTGGCCTGAAATGACAGATTTCTGGAAGAACCATGAATATATCCTGAGTGGGCAGGAATTGGAGCAAGCCGGAAGATTCCGTTTTCCTGAAGACAGGATGCGTTATATAGCCGGGAAGGTTGTCGTGCGGATCCTCTTAAAAAGATACTTAGATATGGAAACGATTGATTTTTCTGTCAATGAACTGGGTAAGCCTTATCATAAAGAAATCGCAGGAAAGCAGACAGTCAATTTTAATATTTCGCATTCGGGGGAATTCATACTGGAGGGATTCGCTGTCGGAATGGATATCGGAGTGGATGTGCAGGAAATGGCAGGATGCCCGGATTACAGGGAGATAGCCGGGAATTTCTATACGGCAGAAGAAGCGGAAGATGTAATAAATGAGGGACCGGAACTGTTTTTCCAGTATTGGGCGGCGAAAGAAGCGTATGTAAAAGCGATCGGTATTGGATTGGGAAGAGGAATGGATTTCTTCTCTGTCAGAAACGGGGAAATTACAGAAAAAGGCAGGAAAGGCCAGGGATGGCATTTGTATCCGGTAAAGATTGAGGGATATGCTGCGTATGTGGCGGCGCATAAGAAAGGAGACAAATCAAATGAGTTATAAGAAGGATATGAGCAAATACGAGCATCTGGAAGGATGGGAACGATGCGGCTTTGGAGAGCAGCTTGATAAGTGGGCGGAAAAATATGGAGAAAGAACTGCGGTCACGGACAGCGAAGACGAGATCAGTTATATGGAATTAAAGCAAAAAGCAGATTGTCTTGCGGCAGCTTTTCTGCGTAAAGGGATTTTAAAGGGAGACAAAGTGCTTGTGCAGCTTCCGAATAGGATTTCTTTTGTGATCGTGTTTTTTGCGCTTTCCAAGATTGGGGCGGTGCCAATCATGATGCTGCCGGCCCACAGGGAGGCGGAACTGGAAGGAATTATTGAACTGGCAAAGCCGGCCGCTTATATTGTGGTGGAGAAATATCTGGGATTTTCATATGTGCCGATGGCAAATGCGATGAAAGAGAAATATTCATGTATCCGGCATATATTTGTAGATAGCGAATCCGGGGATATCAGTGGAATGATTGCGGAAACGTGTGGAGAAAATGGAGCATTTCCGGCTGTGGATGGGTATGAAACGGCGGTGCTTTTGCTGTCCGGCGGGACGACAGGGGTTCCGAAACTGATTCCGCGCACCCATACGGATTATATGTATAATGCCCGCATGTCCGCGAAGAGATGCCGCTTGGATAGCAGTGACGTTTATCTGGCGTCTCTTCCGGTAGCTCATAATTTCCCATTATGCTGCCCGGGGCTTTTAGGCACGCTGGACGTGGGAGGAAAAGTTGTGCTTGCGTCTGCGACCAGCCCGGATGATATCCTTGACGCAATTACAGAGGAAGGTGTCACGATAACGGCATTGGTTCCTGCTATGGTTACTGTGTGCATGGAAATGCTGGAATGGGATGAAAATTATGATATATCCAGCCTGCGGATTTTGCAGGTGGGCGGCGCAATGCTGGAAGATTCCCTTGCGGATAAGATCATTGAAGAATGGCCGTGTAAACTGATGCAGGTATTTGGTACGGCGGAGGGGCTACTGTCCTTTACTAGCCCGGAGGATGAAGGTTCCCTGATCGCAAGATGTCAGGGAACTCCGGTGTCTCCTGCGGATGAAGTGAAGATTGTGGATGAAGAAGATAAGGCCGTACCGGAAGGAGTTTTTGGGGAATTATTATCCAGAGGCCCGTATACGATTGATGGTTATTATATGGCGGAGGAAGCGAATAAAAAGAGCTTTACGCCGGACGGATTTTACCGGACGGGCGATAAAGCTATGTGGACGAAAGACGGAAGGTTACGTTTGGGCGGGAGGATCAAAGAGCAGATTAACCGCGCCGGAGAAAAGATCATGCCTTCAGAGATTGAAGCTTACCTTTGCAGGCATTCGAAAATCAAAGAGGCAGCCGTTGTCGGCGTTCCGGATGAAACCCTTGGAAACCGGATATGTGCATTCCTTGTGACCGATGATGAAGCCGGGATTGATTTACAGGAAATCCACAGGTTCCTGCGGGAAATAGGCATTGCGGCGTATAAAATGCCGGATCAGATAGAACGGGTAGAGACATGGCCGCTGACCAGCGTAGGAAAAATAGATAAGAAAGCATTAGAACGGATGGCGCAGGAAAAATAGAAGGAGACAGAATCATGGAATATATAGAGATAAAGGAACAGATCAAACAAAAGCTGCCGGTAGCCAGAGATTTGGGGGATTCCGAAAATCTGCTGGAGCTTGGGCTTTCATCCCTGACGATCATGCGTCTGGTAAACCAGTGGAGAAAACAGGGGGTTAAGGTTTCATTCGGTTCATTGATGGAAAATCCTACCCTTGAAGGCTGGTGGGCGCTGATCCAGCGCAGCATGAAGAAAAAAGCGGGCAAAAAACGGGCGCAAGAATCTAAGATAACGCCGGAAAAGGATATGAAACAGCCGTTTCCTTTAACAGACGTACAGTATGCATATTGGGTTGGCAGGGATGAAGAACAGGCTCTTGGAGGAATAGACTGTCATGCGTATTTAGAGTTTGATGGGGGAAATATAGATCCGGAGCGTCTGGAAAAAGCATGGAATGTGCTGCAGTATCATCATCCCATGCTGCGTGCCTGCTTTTTGGAAGATGGGACACAGAAAATCCTGGATAAGCCGTATTGTGAAAAAATAAAGGTTCATGATTTTTCACGGATGTCATCTGAGGAAGCAGAGGTAATGGCAGTATCTGTCAGAGAACGTTTATCCCATCGGAAGCTAAAGATCGAGGAAGGCGAAGTGGCAGGAATAGAGCTTACGCTTTTTCCTGAAAATAGGGCACGCATGCACGTGGATATGGCACTTTTGGTTGCCGATGTACAGAGTTTGCAGATCTTATTGAGGGATTTGGCGGCTGCCTATCGCGGAGAAAGCCTTCCGGCAGAATCAAAAGGGTGGAATTTTGCTTCTTATCTGGAACGGCAAAAAGAGGAAGATAAGGAAGAGAGAAACAATGCAGAAGGATACTGGAAAAAACGCTTGGAACATTTGCCGAAAGGGCCAGGCCTGCCACTGGCAAAACGGCCGCAGGAAGTGACAAAGACTGTATTCAACCGCAGGATTGTAAGGATTGGCAAGGAAGAGTGGGCTCATCTGCAAGTACGGGCAAAGGAATACCAGACAACTCCGGCAATGGTTCTTCTTACTGCATATGCGACGGTTTTGGAACGGTGGAGCAGGAATCATCGTTTCCTTATTAATATTCCATTGTTTAACCGGAAAACAGAGCAGCAGGGATTGGAAGACGTGATAGCAGATTTCACTACACTGTTATTGCTGGAGATTGACTGCGAAGGGAATCCGACGTTTGCAGAATTGCTAGACAGGATCCAGAAGCAGCTCCATGAGGATATGAAGTATACGGCATATTCTGGCGTGCAAGTCCAGAGAGACCTTGCACAGATGTATGGAGACGCATCGGCAGTGGCGCCGGTTGTTTTTGCCTGCAATCTGGGAACGCCGTTGGTAAATGATACGTTCCGGAAAGAACTGGGGCAGTTTTCCTATATGATTTCCCAAACGCCGCAGGTGTGGAATGACTTCCAGAGTTATGAAGATGAAAATGGCGTACAGCTTACATGGGACAGCGTGGATAAGTTATTCCCGGAGAATATGATCCCGGATATGCTGGAGTGTTTTGAGAATCTTCTGCATGAATTGGGAAAGAAGGACTGGAATCAGCGATTTGATGTGCTTCCTGAAAAAAGAAAAAGAGAAATTGAAGATACAGCGCGTACAGGAGTGCCGGAGCGTGTGGAATGCCTGCATTGGGCTGTTATGAACCATGCGGAAGTTTGCCCGGAAGATATTGCGCTTATTGATGCGGGAAGCGGAAGATCGGTTTCCTATGGGGAATTAAAAGCACGGGCGACAGCAGTGGCGGCAGGGATTTCAGAAAAGGATATTAAGGGAGTCCCAGTTGCACTTACCCTGCCGCGCGGGATAGAACAGATCGAGGCGGCATTAGGAATTTTGCTTTCCGGAAATTCATACCTTTCGGTCAGCTTAAGCCAGCCTAAAGATCGGAGAGCGTTAATCCATGAGAAGACGGGAGTCCGCTATGTGGTCACGAATCGGGAATTATCCGAAAAACTGGACTGGCCGGAAGGTACGGAAATCCTTGTGATGGAAGGTATGGAAGAGGGACAGGAAAATGTGAGACTGCCAGAGGTGTCGCCGAAGGACAGCGCCTATATCATCATGACGTCAGGCTCTACAGGTGTTCCGAAGGGTGTAGAGATTGCGCATGAAAGCGCATGGAATACGGTTCAGGATATTAATGAAAAGTACCATGTGACAAGTGCAGATCGGGCGCTGGCTGTATCAGCTATGGATTTTGACCTGTCGGTATATGATGTTTTTGGAATTTTAGGCGCAGGAGGAACATTGGTATTGCTTCCAGAGCAGGAGAGAAGGAATGCGGATTACTGGCTGGAACAAGTGTTGAAATATCAGATTACCGTTTGGAATTCAGTGCCGGTGCTTCTGGATATGCTTTTGATACGGGCGGAATCCATGAAACAGAAACTGCCGATCAGGGCGGTTATGCTTTCCGGAGATTGGATTGGGATGGATCTCCCGCAGAGGGTTGCGGCATGGACAGAGGATTGCCAGTTTGTCGCTATGGGAGGAGCTACAGAGGCAAGTATCTGGTCCAATTATCAGAATGTTACCCTGCCGATGCCGAAAAACTGGAAATCTATTCCTTATGGAAAGCCACTCAGATATCAGGCATATCGTGTTGTGGATGAGTATGGAAGGGATTGCCCTTACTGGGCAGAAGGCGAACTCTGGATTGGCGGTTTTGGTGTAGCAAAAGGATATAGGGGAGATTCTGCGCTTACGGGGCAGAAATTTATCACAGATCAGTATGGAAGATGGTATCGGACCGGAGATCTCGGAAGAATCTGGGATGATGAGACAATTGAATTTTTGGGAAGAAAAGACCATCAGGTAAAGATCCGCGGACACAGGATTGAATTGGGAGAAATTGAACATGCGATTCAGGAGTTTCCGGGTGTGGCTCATGCAGTTGTTGATACAGTTAGTGATGGTCATGGCAATAAAACGCTGGCTGCTTATATCGGAGCGCCGATACAGGAAGATTCTAAAGTTACAACGTATTTGTACGGCACAGATATCTTTGGCGGAGGCTGGAAAGAACTGAAGGATGATGTCAGCAATTGGCAGATGCAGCAGGAACGGAAGACAGCATACAAAAATTTCCTTGCCTATGCAGACCAGAGATGTGTACAGCTTATGCTGGAGACACTCATAGAGTTAGGCATTTTTGTATCAGAGAAGGAAGTTCTTTCGCAAAAGGAAATTTTTGAAAAAGGGAGCATTACGGAAACACAGAAGAATACTGTGGCAAGATGGTTGGAAATTTTAAAGAAGGAAGGAATCCTGAGAGAAGAGGACGGCAGACTATCGCGTACCGGGAAGGAAGTGGCTGTACCGGAAAAAGCTGGAGATGCGGAAACGTATTTTAAGAAACTGAAGCCGTATCTGAAGCATATGGTTACTGGGAATGAAGTTCCGCTGGACGTATTCTACCAGAAAGAGCCGGCTTTGGCTCCGAATATGCTGCTTCGGAGGATTCCGGGCTGCGAGGAAACAGTGGAAAGACTGGTGCAGGGATTAAGGCTTCTGGCAGAAGAACGCAGAAAAGAGCCACTCCAGATTATAGAAATTGGTACAAGGGACACTGCAATTACAAGACAGTTTTTGAATGCACTGGAAGATGTAAGCGTGGCTTATACATATGCGGATTCTTCAAAATATTTTCTGCAGGAAGCAGAGAAAGAACTTGCGGGATATGAGAGAGTCGAGTTTGAGATGCTGAATCTGGAAGAAGGCATGGATAAGCAGCAGATGTCCTTGCATAGTTATGACGTTGTGATATCGGTAAATGCTTTACATAGAAATATTGATGCTGCGGATGCGGTAAAGAAAGTAGCGGAATTACTGAAGCCAAACGGAATATTGCTGATGACTGACCTTGTGGTAAGGACATACCTTCAGGAACTTACAGCGGCTTTTTTGGAAAAGGGTTTTGCGGATATTCGGGACAAGAGAAAAGAAGCAGGGCTGGTTACCCCGGACTGCCTGCTGTGGAGAGAATGTTTATCAGAGGCAGGATTGGGCGAAGACTGTGCTGTGACAGAGAGATATGGAAGATGTATATGCTGCAGCAGACAGCAGGCGTCTGTCCTGTCCTATCATAATGGAGCACTAAGGGAATATCTGTCAGAAAAACTGCCGGAGTATATGGTTCCACAGAACTATCATTTCATGGAGCAGCTCCCAACATTGTCCAATGGGAAGATTAACAGGAAGCAATTGCGGGAAGATTTTAAAGAAGAAACTGCGGTTATCCGATTTTCAAAGGCAACGACAGAAACAGAAGAAAAGCTTTTAGATATCTGGAAACAATTATTTGGATATGAAAATATCGGAATTGAAGATAATTATTTTAGCCTTGGGGGAGACTCGCTGATTGCCACAAGGTTGATCTCGGAAGTACAGACAACCTTCGGCTGCAAAATAACGATCAGTACGATTTTTGAAAATCTGACCGTAAAATCTCTGGCAAAAGCTATTGAACAGTCCGAACAGAAAGAAGATACACTGCAGATCAAACCGAATCTGGAGGAAGCATATCATCCGTTCCCATTAACCGATGTGCAGTATGCTTACTGGCTTGGCAGAAGCGGATTGTATGAATTGGGAAATGTTGCAACGCACTGTTATTTTGAACTGGATGCAGACGGCCTTGATACTGAGTGCGCAGAGGCGGCATGGAATCTGTTGATACAGAGGCATGGGATGATGCGTGTTATTATCCAGCCGGATGGTATGCAGCGCATACTGGAGAATACTCCACAGTATCATATTGACGTGACGGATATCCGACAATTGGAAGTGACAGAAAAAGAAAAGGCATTGGATGAAAAACGGGCAGAGATGTCTCATCAGGTAATTCAGACAGATGAATGGCCTCTGTTTGATGTGCGAATCACTAAAATAGAGAACCAGAAGCATAGAATCCATATCAGTTTTGATAATATTATCTTTGATGGCTGGAGTATGTTCCATCTCTTAAATGAGTGGGCAGAAGTATATCGAAATGGAAAAGCGGAAATGCCGATTACTTTGTCTTTCCGGGATTACGTGCTGGGACTGGAGCAGATAAAGTCTACCTCTGCTTATGAGAAAGATAAAAAATATTGGGAAGACCGGGTGGAGACTTTTGCGGACGCACCGGATCTGCTGCTTGCAAAGAACGAAAGCCAGATTACAGAGCAGCGTTTCTGTCGCCGGAGCGCAAAACTGTCACAGAAAGAATGGCTGTCTGTAAAAGACGCGGCGGGAAGACTGGAGGTAACGCCTTCTGTTCTTTTGATGAGTGCTTATGCGGAGACTCTCCGCTTGTGGAGCAGTAATAAGGATTTTACACTTAATCTGACGCAGTTTGACCGGAAACAATTGCATCCGGAAGTGAACAATCTGGTTGGAGATTTTACAACACTGACATTGCTGGAGATAAAGAATGCAGGGAATAATTTTGCGGAAAGGACAAAGGCAATTCAGAAGCAGCTTACAGAAGATCTGGAGCATACAGCTTATGGCGCGGTTGAACTGGAGCGCGAATTAAAGAAAAAGACTGGAAATATGCGGGGCGCTATTATGCCGGTAGTGTTTACCAGTGGTCTTGGCGTGGAGCAGTGGAATGAAGGCAAGTGGCTTGGAAAACTGAATTATAACATTTCACAGACACCGCAGGTGTGGCTGGATCATCAGGTGGTTGAAATGGATGGCAGCTTATGCCTGTTCTGGGATTCTGTAGATGAATTGTTTTATCCGGGAATGCTGGATGAGATGTTCCGGGCATATACCGGCCTGCTTCATACGCTGGCAGTTCATCCGGAGATCATGCAGGAAAAAACGGCAAGTTTGGTAACAGCGGAAATTTCAGATAAACGGCGTCAGGCGAATGAAACGGCGATTGAATTTGAAGAGAAAACATTGGATGGATTATTTTTGGAGGCGACAGACAGATTCCCGGATAAGGAGGCGCTGGTAACGTGCAGCAGGCGGATGACATATAGGGAGATAAAAGAAGAGGCGTTTTACATTTCCGGGCAGTTGAAGAGCATGGGAATAAAAAAAGAAGAGACGGTAGCTGTATTTATGGAAAAAGGGTGGGAGCAGGTAGTTGCTGTTTATGGAATCATGTTTGCCGGAGCCGCATATCTTCCGATAGATATCCATAATCCGAGAGAACGAGTTGAAAAGATTCTCCGTGACAGTGGAACAAGAATCATTCTTGTGCAGAATCAGGCGGATGAGCAGGATACCGAATGGATGCACGAGTGGGATTGTATTCCTGTGTCGGGATTAAAAGGTAATTCTGAATACAAAGCACAGGAGAATAAGGTGGGAGATCTTGCGTATGTGATCTATACGTCGGGAACAACCGGGACGCCGAAAGGAGTAATGATTACCCACCATAATGCAGTTAATACAATACTGGATATCAATGCACGCTATCAGATTACTGAGCAGGATACTGCGTTTGGAATTTCTAATCTTCATTTTGACCTGTCTGTTTATGATGTTTTTGGCATTTTAGGCGCAGGCGGAAAATTGGTCCTTCCAGATCCGGAATATGGAAAAGATCCGGCACATTGGATTCAGTGGATGAATCAGGAGAACATTACCGTATGGAACAGCGTGCCAGCTTTTGTAGAAATGCTGGCTGAATATGAGGAATATCAAAGACAGGTAACTTCACAATCACTGAGGTTGGTAATGATGAGTGGCGACTGGGTTCCGGTGTCACTTCCGGGGAGAATCCGTAATCTGTTCCAGAATGTTGAGATTGTTGCTCTTGGAGGTGCAACAGAAGGCAGTATCTGGTCCAATCATTTCGAGATCCCAGAGGTCGTGCCGGAAGATTGGAAGAGTATTCTGTATGGGAAACCGCTTGCAAACCAGAAGTATTATGTTCTGGATCAGAATATGGAAGATTGCCCTGACTGGATACCGGGAACGCTTTATATTGCCGGAGATGGCGTCGCGCAGGGATATTTAAACGATAAAGAAAAAACAGAGGAAAAATTTGTTGTCTTAGATAGAACTGGGGAACGGTTGTATTGTACAGGGGATATGGGACGGTACTGGAATGACGGTAATATTGAATTTCTTGGAAGACTGGATAATCAGGTGAAAATCAATGGGTATAGGGTAGAGTTGGGCGAAATTGAAGCTGCGATTAATAGATTTGTTGGCATAAGACAAAGTAAGGTTGTGTGTGTTGATAAGAAAAATTTAATAGCTTTCTATTGCGAAAACGAGCAGGTGGACAGAGATAGATTAAAAAAATATCTAAAAAAAGTATTACCGTTATACATGGTTCCAATAAAGTTTGAAAAAATAAACATCTTACCACAAAGCAAGAACGGAAAGATAGATGTAGGAAATTTATATAAGCGCGCACTTGCTATATCAAAAGACAAGCATATAAAAAGCAAAAAGGAGCCTATAACAGCTGAAGAAAGGAAATTGGCAATAATTTGGCAGAGGGTTTTGGAAGGCGAAAATGTGTCTGTGTACGATAATTTCTTTAGCTGTGGTGGAAATTCATTAAAAGCAATTCAATTGGTTAATGAGATTAATAAAGACTTTCAAAAGCAAATTGCTATAAACGAATTGTTTGAAAATTCGACAATAGAAAAATTGGCAAAACTATTAACAACATCGACTGATGAGCTAGAAAGCGATGAGCAAGAAGAAGGTTTTTTATAATAATAGAGAATCTTACTTTTGGGAATAAAAGAAAAAATGTTACTCCTAAAAGTAAGAGACTTTCTTCGAATATTGGACATATTAGAATGGGAGGCAGATTTATGAGCTTAAATACAATTGGAATTTTGGGTTGTGGAGGGCATATAGGGAAATACGCGACTGAAAAGTTGCTAAGATTGGGTTTTCAAGTTTTGGGTGCACAAAGAAATAGTGTTACATATTTTGATGATTATAAGAATTATTCATTTACAAATATTGATGTAATGGATAAGGGACAGCTAGATGGTTTTGTTGAGAAATGCGATATAGTTATCAATTGCATAAGTCCTTCCCATTTATATGGGAAAATCGTTAAAGACGCCGTATGCAAGAAAGATAAGATATATATCGATCCTTCTGATATGAGTTTTGAGCAAGAGGAAAGAAATGTAACTGGAAAATGTGTAACATCTTGTGGATATATTCCTGGTATTTCCGAATTTTTACCATATATCGTTGCACATAAACAGTTCGATAAAATAAGAAGAACTGTTATATATCAGGGTGGTTTTGATGGTTGTTCACCAGGAGCATTTGTTGATATGATTCTGGGCGCTGCGAATAAGAACCTTTTTGGAGATTCTTATATTTTACATGGGAATATATGCCCTTTGTCAATAAATATTAAAAAGACATATGAAACTCCCTTCTCAAAAAATAAAGTTATTTTTAAGCCACTTATAAATAGAGATACAATTAGATTACAGAAAAAAATTGGTTCGGATCAGCAATATTTCTTTTGTGCATATGACAATATGGAAACACTTCGCTTTTTTATGAAACTGCTTATTGAAGGATCAAGGTATGAATCTAATGTTGCTGCTGAAAATATTAAGCGAAAATTATACGAGAGAATAGAGCAGGATGAAACTTTTGGGAAGGAGGAAGTAGGTGCATATTTATTTTTTGAATTAATTGGAGAAAAATCAGGATATGAAAAATGTATATCGGGGAAATTATTTTTAAAAAATGTGAATAGGTTGTGTGGTAATTTTTTGGGTGAAGTTGTGAAAGAAATTGCTATGAGTCCGGGAAAGGTATTATCAGGGTTAAACTATGGATTTGAAATTTTGAATCCAGAATATTTAGAGAAAATTTCAACTGAATTGGAAAATGGAGAATATATGAAAATTAATGAGATACCAATAAAAAATAAGATAGCTATTGAAGAGTTTATAAGATGAATTTAAGAGGAGAAAAAATGGAAAGAATAATGCAAGAAATATGGAAAGAAGTTTTGAAACTTCAGAAAATGCCGTCAATTGGAGATTCATTTTTTGATTTAGGGGGCAATTCTTTTTTGGCAGTTCAAGTTATAGCTATTTTAGAAGAAAAATATGGAAAGACAATAGATATTATTGCATTTTATGAGTGCGAAACTATAGAGAATTTAGTTGCCAGAATCGAGAATAAGGAATCGTTGGACTAAAGACATCCCAATAAATAAAATAGAATTGGAGAAAAAATGAAAACAGAGAAATTGATATTAAATTATCAAAGAAGAGGAATTAAATTATCGGTCAGTGATAATAAATTACATTTTTCTGCACCTCAAAATATACTTACTGATGAGGATAAAGACATTTTAAAGAAAAATAAGAAAGAAATTATAAAATTTCTATTAGATCACACAGAAAGTGAAATCATTGTTGACGAAGAAGATAAATATGAAAAGTTTCCTTTAACTGACATTCAATTATCATATTTAGTCGGACAGGATAATGTTTATAAATTTGGTGGGACAAACTGCAAAATTTATACGGAAATAGAATATGAGCAAATAGAGTTGAACAAAGCACAATATGCGTGGGAGCAGGTTATTAAATATAATGATATGCTGCACGCTGTTATTAATCAAGAGGGAACACAAGAAATATTATCATCATATACAGTGCCACAAATAGTATTTTCGGATTTGTCAGATATGGAAAATGCAGAAGTTATTATTGCCCAAAAAAGGGAAAGTTTAACCAAAAAGCAATATCGCGTAGGCACTTGGCCTTTATTTGATGTTGAGATAACAAAATTGAAAAACAAATATATTTTACATATTTCATTAGATATGCTTGTTGCTGATTTTGTAAGCATAAATGTTATTTTGAATGAATTTGAAGAAGTATATTATAACGGTAAACTTTCATTTAAACAACAGTTATCATTTAGAGATATTGTACTATACAAGGAAAGCCTGAAAAAAACAGTAAATGGGAAGAAAAAATACGAGGAGGATAAAAAGTATTGGGAAAAAAGGATTCCTAGATTGTCAGAAGTACCAGAATTCCCAGTGGTAGAACAGCAGGAAAAAGAAGTCCTTTTTACACAATATAAATTTTTCCTTGAATCAGATGAATATGAAAAGTTATGTGATTTGGCAAAGAACTTTCAGCTTACCACTTCAAGCTTAATATTAACAGCGTATGCAGAGGCATTGAGAAAAATTTCAAAAAACCAAAGTTTTTGCATCGACGTTACGATGGTTGATCGCCCTCCATTTCATCCGAGTATTGACAGAGTTATAGGGGATTTTACAACTGCTAATATTTTGGAAGTTGAAGATCTTGATTATACAAATTATTTTGAAAAAGCCAAAAAAATTCAATATAGATTATGGGAAGATTTAAGCCATAATTCTTTTTCTAGCAAAGAAGTTTTAAGGGAAATGGGAAAACGAATAAAAAAGGAGATTACAGTTCCGGCAGTATATACAAGTACACTTGGGGCAGTTAAGTATAGTAATCAACGAAAAGGAAAAATCCTTTATACGATTAGTCAGACACCTCAAGTCCTTATAGATTGTCAGGTTTTAGAATTGGAAAAAGGAGTTCGTTTAAATTGGGATGTGCGTTTAGGCGTGTTCCCGAAAGGATTAATAGAAGAAGCTTTTGAAAGTTTCCGTGAATTAATATATAGGATTATTGATAATAATACTTTGGATATTTCGTTAGAATCAATCTTACCAAAAGCTGTTAGAAAAATCAGATGTGTTACTAATAATACGAGGAAAGAATTTGAAACTAAATATTTGCATGAAGGTTTTTTTGAAACTTTAGAATGTTGTCAAGAGAACAAAGCCCTTTATTCAAATGGGAAATATTATTCATATAAAGAACTTTCGTATTATGTTGATACAATAATTGAAGTTCTTGAATCTGAGGATGTATTTAAAGGGGATATTGTCGCGGTAGCAGTATCTAAGGGAGTTTGGCAGATTGCAGCAGTTCTTGGCATATTGTCAAAAGGAGCGGTTTACCTTCCTTTGGACATTCATCAACCATCAGAAAGGGTCGATAAAATTATAAAAAGTGCTCACGTGAAATGTTGTATACTTGAAGAAGATAATTTTATAAGCCATGATTTAACAAAAAAGTTGAATATACGAGATATTAAGAGGAAAGAGAGGTCTGGCAATGATTATAAACAGATAAACATAGATATAGAAGCACCAGCATACGTGATTTTTACATCAGGAAGTACAGGAAATCCTAAAGGAGTAATTATTTCTCATAGTGCTGCAACTAATACTATATTGGACATTAACAATAAGTTTAAAATTAACTCCGATGACAGGATTTTGAATATTTCTAATCTGAGTTTTGATTTGTCTGTGTATGATATTTTTGGAACTTTTTTTGCTGGTGCAGAACTGGTTCAGGTGAATGAGGAGCAGGCGAAAGATCCTGCACATTGGTATGATCTTCTGAAACATGAAAATATAAGTGTGTTTAATGGGGTTCCAGGACAGATGAAAATGCTAACTATGTTTTTGAAAGGGAAGGAAAAACCTATATTAGATGCAGTAAGGCTTATATTACTTTCTGGAGACTGGATACCTGTAGATTTACCGAAGGAGATTAGCAAGTACTTTCCAAATGCTGAAATTGTAAGTTTAGGAGGAGCAACTGAGGCTGCAATATGGTCTATATATTATCCGATTAATATAAAGCAAAATTATATTCGAAGCATTCCTTACGGAAAGCCATTGGCTAATCAAAGGTTTTATATATTAAATGAAAAGGGAGAAGAGACGTTAGACTGGATTTCTGGGGATATTTATATTGCCGGAAAAGGGTTGGCAATTGGATACTTGGGAGATCCGGAATTGACAGAGAAAAAATTTATATATTCGAGGCAGTTGAAAGAACGCTTATATAAAACAGGAGACATCGGGAGATACATGCCAGATGGAACTATTGAATTTCAAGGACGATCTGATTTCCAAGTAAAAATACGTGGACATCGGGTTGAACTGGGCGAAATTGAAATGGCAATAGTAGAGATATTGCATCCTAAAGATTTGAAAGTAATAACTGTAAATAATAATGATGTAATTTCTGTATGTATGTTTGCTGTTTTGGAAAATGAAAGTGATGCGCTCTCTAAAGAAGAATTAGGAAAATATTTATCCGAAAAAATTCCACAGTATATGATCCCGGTATATTGTGAATATCTTAGTGAAATTCCATTAACGGTAAACGGGAAAATTGATATCAAGGTTCTTACGTCAAGAGCAATTGAAGGAATGAAGAAGAGCAGAAGTAGAGGGAAATCTGAACAAAAATTATCAGAAACAGAGGAGAATATATACAAAGTTTGGTGTGAGCTATTCAATACAACGGATATTTCAGTTGATGAAGATTTCTTTGAATGTGGTGGAGACTCTATTCTTGTTGTAAAACTTCTCACAGAACTTGAAACTAGATATCAGTATAAAATGTCGTTAATGGATGTTTATTCATCACCCACAATATATAAGATGGCAGAATGCATAACAAACCAGCAATAATATAGGAGGAACGTATGTACGATAATAAATGGATAGCGCATGGTAGAATGTCAGAAGAGAATAAAATTAATTTATTATGTTTTTCTTATCCAGGAGGGAGTGCAAGTAATTTTGCTACTTGGAAGAAATTAATAGATTCAAGAATAAATTTGCTCCCTATATTATATCCAGAAAGGGAACTTAGAAAAAATGATCCAATGGAAGAGAATTTCGAGTTGTTTGTAGATGATTTTATAAACGAAAATAAGGAACTCTTTTCTGTTCCATATGCTTTTTTTGGGTATTGTGGAGGGGCGGTTTTGGCTTATGAAATTTCTGCAAAAGTGAAAAAGGTATATGATAGAGAACCTATAGCAGGCTTTATAGCTTCGAGCGAGTCCCCAGAATATTTAAAAGGTTCTATTTTGGAGTTTCCTGCAGAAGGAACAAGAGAAGATGTAATTGAATATTTATTGAGATTGGAAATGTTTGATGAGGCTATTGTTAAAAATAAAGTGTTTTTAGATTATTATATTCCTATGTTAAGAGCAGATTGTAATATGCTTGCTACTTATCAATATAGATCGCACGAAAGAATGTCTTGTGATTTTGATATATGGTATGGAAAGGAAGACAAAAATATTCATCGTGAAAAAATAGAAAAATGGAGAGAATGTACCAATGGAAATGTAAAAATAGAAGAAATGGCTGGAGGACACTTTTTTGTAGATATAGAAAAACAGTGTATATGTGAAATGATAAATCAGAAATTATTGGAGGTTCAATAATATGGACGAGAAAAGAAAAGAACAGTTTTATCAGAATATTGTGTATGATGCTTGGAAAGATACACTTCAAGATAATACATTTGATATTGATGATAATTTCTTTGATCTAGGAGGAAGTTCTTTACAGGCGATTGCCATTATAAGTAAATTGAGCGAGCGTTTTGAAGTGGATATACCACAATTTTTTGCCAATCCAACAATCAGAAACATTGCAGCTAATTTAAAAGAAGATGCAAACATAATGTTAAGAAAATTTGAACAGACTTTTGCGTTCAAACAGTTAAAAGAAATTAATGAAACAGAGAAGCGAGAATATCAAAAGAAATATGCAAAAGTAAATAATGTAAAGAAAGAAGACGATAAATATAAAGATGTATTATTGCTAGGAGCAACGGGTTTTTTGGGCATATATCTTTTGCACCAATTGTTACTAGAAAGCGTGGCAACCATTACTCTTTTAATCCGTGCAGATTCTATGCGTCAAGCTCAAAATAGAATAAAGAAGCATTATGAATACTATTTTGGAAATGGAAGTTATGATCAATATTCACATCGGATAAAAATAATTATAGGTGATTTGACATTAGATATGTTTGGGTTAACAGAAAATGAATATAAAGAATTAGCAAATCATATAGAAGCTATCATTAATTCGGCTGCCCTAGTTAAACATATGGGTAAAAATTCGGAGTTTGAATTAATCAATGTTAAAATTGTTGAAAATATAGTAGATTTTGCAAAAAATGGTATAAATAAAGATATCCACCATATGTCTACAATAGGAATTGTATACGGAGCTAATATGGAAAAAAGTAAAACAATTTTTACAGAATATGATGAAAGCACTTTAGATGGGTTGGAAAATCAGTATTTACGCTCTAAAGTAAAAGCGGAAAAGGTATTAAAGAATGCTAAAAATCAAGGGGTTCAAAGCAGTATATATCGTATGAGTGGTATTCTGTTTGATTCAAAAACGGGAAAATATCAAATAAATGTAAATGAAAGTTCTGCCTATATTTATTACCGTAATTTGTATAGATTACGAATAGTACCGTCTGAAATTCAAAGAAAAATGGATATTTCATGTGTGGATAAAATTAGTGAAGCTGTTGTAAAGTTGATTTTGTCGGACGATAGATCTAATGATGTATATCATGTTATAAATCCTAACGGTCTTACAATTAAGGAAATTCTAAATTGTTTCAAGGACTGTGAAAATAACAAAGATATTATTATGAAAGAGTTATCGGTGGAAGAAATTTATAATTATTATAAGAAAACAGATACAAAAGAACAGGAATTATTTAAACAACTGGTTTTTGAGTGTGAAATAGTGAATGATATTGGAAAGTGTGACCTAAATATAGGGGGTGACAGAACAATATTTATATTGGAACAATTGGGGTTTAAATGGGAGAAAGTGGGTAGAGAAGAGATAATCCGTGCATATCATGCGATTAGAGAGTCAAAAAAGAGTGGTAAAAAACAATATTAAAAAACGATATACGATTTTGAACTGAATAAAGAGAATAAAATTATAACGATTGTTATCTATGGAGCCACCAGTCTAGTCGACAAGTGGCTCTAAGAATTGAATAATCAGTTAAAAAGTATAATATTTTCAAGATTTATCTAAGTTTTTTAAACGCCGGTATTCCAAAGGCGATAAACCAAATCGTTTCTTAAATACTGCTGCAAATTTCCCCTGATTGGAATATCCGACCTGTTCAGAAATCTCAGCGATCGGACGCTTCGTATTTGACAAAAGTTCGGCAGCTGTATCCATGCGGATTTCACGCAGCCAGGTTGAAATGTTCTGACCATATACTCCTCGGAAATAGTTTTTCAGGCTCGTTTCACTAACGGAAAACCGTTCGGCTATCTGGCTTATGGGGATATGTTTGTGCAAATCTTCACTGATAATCTGTGCAGCCCTCTTTGCAATTTCAACCTGAGTTTCTGTATAGAAGCCGCAGGTTTTGGACGGGTGGATCTCCATGCAGAGAAGCTCGTGCAGCAGTTCAAGCGTATAGATCCGCAGGTAAAAAGGAGAAGGGTTTTCTGAAAGAGACCAGAGTTTTTGAAAAACCGCTGTTAGGTCATGGTCCGCTTCATTGATATAGGTCTTTCTTTTTCTGCAATAGAGTTCTTCTAATTGGGCGGGGTCAATATCAAAAGTCTCCATGATCTGTCCGCTGGATTGCGAAAGCAGCGCAAGGTCAAAATATATCTTTATCCCCTGATACTTGCCTGTGGGGAAAATGTATTCTTTTTGTGCGGTCTGTTCGCTGACACAAAAATCATTTTCTTTCAGATAGATATAGCTGCCGTCATCTAAGAGCAGCTCACTCCTTCCAGAAATGCAATAATTGATCAGCAACGGCCTTAAATCAGAGTTTTCGTCAGACTCCGGCCATGCGGGAGCATTCACAAAAATAAACGCAACCGTCAGGCCGGGGAAAAGAGTATAGAATGTCATGCGCCCTTTTCCAGTGGCTTGGTCTAATAGTAATTCTCTGCTGTTTGGGGTATTTTTTAAAGCCACTCCTGAAATCGAGTGGCTGTTCTCTAAAATGCTGTCTATCATATCCCGCAATGGTATCCTCCCCTTTCGTCCTGTTATGGTTCCAAATTTGTTGAAATTATTATAAGCGTATTTTTGTGTCTGGTCAATCCAATACCCGGACAGACAGAAAAACTCGTTGCTATTTGGGCTTAAAACACCGAAACGGGCATAGAAGCAATTCCAGATGTGTGCTACTATTATAAATGGTTAGCTAAGTCTAATCAATAGAAAGCAATCGAGGAGGTTTCGCAATGAACAACAAATTGCAGGGCAAGGACTTAATCAACATCGGTATTTTTACGGCAATCTATTTTATTGTCATTTTTGCAGCGGCATCCATCGGGTTTATCCCGATCTTCATCCCACTCATCAGTGTGATCGTCCCGCTGGTCGGAGGCATCCCCATGATGCTGTTTTTCTCTAAAATCAAGAAGTTTGGGATGCTGACTATCTGCGGCGTGCTGTTGGGAATTATTATGCTGCTGACAGGCATGGGTTATTGGTGCATCCCCACTGGCTTGATCTTTGGGTTGATTGCCGATTTCATGCTGAAGGCTTGTGATTACAAAAATGCAAAGCGCGAAGTGCTGACGCATGGCGTTTTTTCCATGTGGGTCATCGGCGCATTTATTCCCATCGTAGTAACCCGCGACGCTTACTATCAGAGCCTTCTTCCCGGCTATGGCAAGGAATATGCCGATACGCTCATGGCTTATATGCCGGACTGGATTCTGCCGATCCTGCTGGCGGCGTCCTTTGTCAGCGGGATTGTGGGCGGCCTGATCGGGCAGAAGATTTTCAGGAAGCACTTTGAACGGGCGGGAATCGTATAATGAGCCGCGAACTTCTTGCAAGCCAGAAAAGCAACAGCGGGATCATACTTGACCCACGGACAAAGCTGGCGGTACTGATTACCATAGCCGTTTTTATCCTGGGCGGTTCGTATGAGGGTATCATGCAGTATTACATAATCGTACTTGCTGCGATTCCGCTGCTGCTTCTGCTGGCGGCAAAAAAATGGAAAGATTCAGTCCTCTACATCCTGATTTTTGGCGGTAGCCTGTGCCTGAAAATGTTTGGACTGTCACGGCTGACCGGCGTTCTCAATTATATTGCGGTTGCCGTTGTCGGCATACTGCTGCGGTTTACGCCCGGCATAGTAATGGGATATTTTGTTGTCACCACGACAACAGTGAGCGAATTTGTGGCGGCTATGGAACGGATCCATCTTCCAAAGCAGATCACAATCCCCATGTCCGTGATGTTTCGGTTTTTCCCGACAGTCGCGGAGGAATGGAGCGCGATTGGGGACGCCATGCGGATGCGCGGCGTCCGTTTTGGCGGTGGCAAAGCAGGCACGATCCTGGAATACCGCATGGTTCCCATGATGATATGCTCGGTAAAGATCGGGGAAGAACTTTCTGCCGCTGCCCTTACCAGAGGTTTGGGCGGTCCTGTAAAACGGACAAATATCTGCAAGTTAGGGTTTCATGTGCAGGATGTGATTCTGCTGCTGATTTGTATCGGTGCATTTGCCGCACAGATTTATGTGCTGGTTGCAAGGGGGTGAATATCATGATCGAATGTCAGAATGTGTCGTTTTCCTATCCGGCCAGTGGGATTCCTGGCAATGATACGCAGACTGGAGGGGCATTACAGAATATTTCCTGTACGATTGAGGATGGTTCTTTTGTCCTGCTTTGCGGACCCTCCGGCTGTGGAAAAACTACGATGACACGTTTGCTGAATGGCCTGATTCCCCATTACCATGAAGGGAATTTTACCGGTTCTGTCCGGTTGGACGGAAAGGATACCCGCGAATTATCACTGTTTGATATTTCATTGAAGGTAGGCTCTGTATTCCAAAATCCCCGTTCCCAGTTCTTCAATGTGGATACGACCAGCGAGCTGGCCTTTGGGCCGGAAAATCACGGGATGCCGGAGGAAATTGTACGGGAACGGGTAAACCGTGTGGCAGGGCAGTTAAAACTGGAGCCGTTGCTTGACAGGAGCATTTTCTCCCTATCCGGTGGGGAAAAGCAAAAAATCGCCTGCGGCTCGGCTGCGGCGGTTGATCCCCGGATTTATGTTTTGGACGAACCATCATCCAATCTGGATACCTACGCCATATCCGATTTCCGGCAGCTCCTTTCCATCCTGAAAGCACAGGGAAAAACGATTATTATATCGGAACACAGGCTCTATTATCTGTCCGGTTTATTTGACCGCGTTCTATACTTGAAAGACGGGGAAATCCAGGGCGATTATTCGGCGAAGGAATTTACGGGCCTGTCTGCAAAACAGCGGGATGAAATGGGACTTCGTCCTTTATCACTGGACGGGTTGAAAGAGATAACGGGACCGGTTTCGCACAGATCGGATTCATCTTGGATGCTATCCAATATTTCATTTTCTTATAAACATGAGCCGGAAATCCTGCATATTCCAGAAGCGGTCTTTCCGGTTGGCAAGGCAACTGCGGTGATCGGGCATAATGGGGCTGGGAAGTCAACCCTTTCCCGGTGTCTGTGCGGATTGGAAAAGCGGTGCCGGGGCTTGGTACAGGATCAGGAAAGGGCGTATTCCCAAAAAGAAAGGCTCCGGCTGTGTTATATGGTCATGCAGGACGTAAATCATCAGCTTTTTACAGAAAGCGTCCTGGATGAAATCCTGTTGAGCATGAGAGATGAGGACAAAGAAAAAGCAGAACAGATTCTGGATGGAATGGATTTATTGCCATACAAGGACTGCCATCCAATGAGCTTATCCGGCGGGCAGAAGCAGCGCGTTGCGGTTGCCTCTGCGATTACATCGGAGAGGCCCCTTGTATTATTTGATGAGCCGACCAGCGGCCTTGACCTCCTGCACATGAGGCAGGTTGCAAAGGTTGTCAATCAGGTAACGGATACAGGGAGGACTGCTGTTGTGGTAACGCATGATCCGGAATTTATCCTGCGGTGCTGCGAATTTGTCCTTCATTTGGAAAACGGACAGGTTCAGGAGAGCTATTCCATAGAGGACAGCGATGGCAGGAACCGTCTGCTGAAATTCTTCCTGAACGATATGGAGAAGGAGGTGTCCATGAAATGAAAGAAGAAAAGAAAGCGTCGCCAATAAGTGTTTTATTGGGCTGGGGCAAACCGTATCACGGGAAATTCATCGGCAGCGTCGTCCTTGCGGTTTTGGGCGTTGCCTGTCAGATGGTGCCTTATTTCTGTGTGGCGCATATCGTCACAATGATGTTGGACGGGGAGCAGGATTTTTCCCGTTATGTGACAGCTTGCATGGTCGCACTTTGCGGATACCTGGGGAAAGTGCTGTTTTCCAGTCTGTCAACGACTATTTCCCATACAGCGGCCTATTACACGCTGCGGGATATCCGGGAGAGGCTGACAGGGAAACTGGCCCGCGTTCCGATGGGGACGATCCTGGATACTCCGTCCGGTCAGTATAAAACAACGATTGTTGACCGGGTGGAAGGGATGGAATCCACGTTTGCACATCTCATCCCGGAGATGACCGCAAACATCCTGGTTCCGGTGGTAATTGTCGTGTATCTTTTCATTATGGACTGGCGCATGGCGCTGTTGTCCCTTGTTACGCTGGTAGTCGGTCTTGCCGTAATGTCTGTCGGTATGATGAGTTACCCAAAGAAATGGGAGGGCGCGGTCAAAGCCGGGAAAGATATGGCGAATGCCATTGTGGAATATATCGGCGGGATTGAAGTCGTCAAGGCGTTCAGCCAGTCAGCCGGTTCCTACAAGAAATATTCGGACGCCGTGAATTACAATGCGAATTACTATGTGGAATGGATGCGGGAAAACCAGAAAACCATGAGTGCCTACAATGCGATCCTTCCCTCAGTGCTGATCTGTGTGCTGCCCTGTGGGTTTGCCTTCTGGCTGTCCGACAGCCTGGAATTATCTGCGTTCCTCTCCATTGTGATTTTCTCCCTGGGGCTTGTGGGACCGATCATGTCCGTCTTTACCTTTACGGATGACCTGGCTGTACTGGGAACCAATGTGGAGGAAATCAGCCAGCTATTGAACGCGGAAGAACTGAACCATAAAGATACGCCGGTAAATCTGGCAGATACCAGTATCGGACTCGACCATGTTTCCTTTTCCTATGATGGGGAAACTGAGGTGCTGCATGATGTGAGCCTTTCCATTCAGCCGGGAACCATGACCGCCCTTGTAGGACCGTCCGGTTCCGGAAAATCTACCGTGGCGAAGCTGATCGCTGGGTATTGGGATGTTACGTCCGGTAGTATTACCCTGGGCGGCCATGAACTGAAGGAGATACCGCTGTCTGAAATTGTCGCCCAGATTTCCTATGTATCGCAGGATAATTACCTGTTTAACCGCAGCATCCGGGAAAATATCCGCATGGGCAGGCCGGACGCCACAGATGCGGAGGTGGAGCAGGCAGCAAAACAAAGTGGCTGTAACACCTTTATCCGCAAGTTGGATCAAGGGTATGATACCGTTGTCGGCAGCGCCGGTTCCCATCTTTCCGGCGGTGAGCGACAGAGAATCGCCATTGCCCGCGCCATGCTGAAGGACGCCCCTGTGGTCATTTTGGACGAGGCGACAGCATATATCGATCCAGAGAATGAGGCAGTTGTGCAGAAAGCAATCTCTGCCCTGACAGTGGGTAAAACGCTGATCGTGATTGCCCATCGCCTGTCTACCATTATCGGTGCGGACAATATTGTGGTGGTCAAGGATGGAACTATCCATGCCCGGGGAACGCATGATAAGTTACTGGAAACCTGTCCCCTTTACCGGGATATGTGGCAGGCGCATATCGGCGCAAAGGATCATATGTAAGGGGGTGTTGTCAAATGTATGGAACATTGAAAAAAATTTTTGCGTTTGCTGGCAGCAAAGAGGGACTGCTGAAAAAATCCCTGCTGTTTGCGTTCCTCTCCGGCCTGTTTGCGGCTTTACAGTTTGCCGCCCTCTTTATCGTGGTGGAGGCGTTGGTATCCGATAACCGGGACAGCCGGTTTATCTGGATTTCTTTGGGCATCATGGCTGTTTCCCTGGTTGGAAGGATCATCACGACCTATTTCTCCACGATGGAGCAGACGGAAACCGGCTACTGTATGGTGGCGGAAAAGCGTATCCACATCGGAGACCGGCTGCGTTACATCCCGATGGGATATTTTAACAAGAACAGTATCGGGAACATTACCGCTATCGTTACCACCACGTTAGGGGATGTGGAAAATTCGGCGGCGCGTGTGCTGGTATCTGTGTTGGGCGGATTTTTCAATTCGGTGGCGCTTGTCATCGTTTTGGTGGTTTTTGACTGGCGGATCGGTCTGATTGCCGCAGTCGGCGTCCTGCTTTATCTTGCAGCGGCGGAACTGGCGCTCCGCAAATCTGAGCGCTTAAGCGGAGTGCGGCAGCATACACAGGAAAGCCTTGTGGAATCCGTCCTGGAGTATATCCAGGGGATGGGGATCGTGAAAGCCTTCGGTATGGAGAAGGACAGCACACAGTCCATTGACAGCGCAATCAAGGCAAGCTGCCGGGACAATTTGAAACTGACAAAAGCCAGTGTCCCCTATGATGCCCTGAAACAGGTTGTTGTCCGGGTGTTCAGTGTTTTGCTGCTCCTGGCCTCCATTTACTTCTGGCTGAACGGTTCCCTGTCATTGGCCTATGGCGTGATTTTGGTGATCGCTTCCTTTATGGTGTTCAATGATCTGGAAAACGCCGGAAACATGGCCTCCCTGCTGCAAATGCTGGCGGCTTCTATGGATACGGCAAACTCTATTGACGATACGCCGGTCATGGATGAAAAGGGCGCAGATGTGGTTCCGGCATCCTCGGAAATTATATTTGATAATGTGGACTTTTCCTATGCAGACCGAAAAATTCTGGATCATGTCAGCTTTACGATCCCTGCCGGAACGACCACTGCCATTGTCGGCCCGTCCGGTTCTGGCAAGACGACTATGTGCAACCTGATTGCCCGATTTTGGGATGTAGACGCCGGGAGAATTACGGTTGGCGGCAAAGATGTCCGGGATTTTAAACTGGACAGCCTGATGAAGAATATCGGCATGGTATTTCAGAACGTGTATCTGTTTGCCGATTCGATTGAGAACAACATCAAATTCGGCTGCCCGGATGCCACGCACGAACAGGTGGTAGAGGCGGCGAAAAAGGCTTGCTGCCATGAATTTATTTCCGCCCTGACCGACGGGTATGATACGGTGATCGGGGAAGGCGGAGGAACCCTGTCCGGTGGTGAGAAGCAGCGTATTTCCATTGCCCGCGCCATATTGAAAGACGCCCCGATTATCATTCTGGATGAAGCCACAAGCAGCGTTGACCCGGAAAATGAAGAAGAATTGCAGCGGGCGATTGCGGAATTGACGCACGACAAGACTATTATTATGATCGCCCACCGCCTGAAAACCGTCCGGGGTGCGGATCAGATATTGGTATTGGATGATTCCCATATCGTTCAGCGCGGCACTCATGCAGAACTGATCCAGCAGAAGGGTCTGTATGCGGACTTCGTATCCGAAAGGCAGGAAGCTATCGGCTGGAAACTGGCACAGTAAAGGAGGCGGCAATGAAGATTTATGCGTCGGGCGAGGATTATTTGGAAGCAGTCCTTGTATTGCAAAAGGAAAAAGGCATGGTTCGCTCCGTTGACCTTGCCCGACACATGGGATTCAGTAAACCGAGTATCAGCCATGCAGTAGGTGTGTTAAAGAATGGCGGTTTTCTGACCGTGGATGAAGATGGATATCTCCATCTGACCGAAGACGGGCGGGAGGTTGCTGAGAAAATTTATGAACGGCATCAGTTCTTTACGGAGCAGCTTGTAGCTGTCGGGGTTGATCGGGAAACCGCAGAAAGGGATGCCTGTCGGATAGAACATGCAATCAGCGAAGAGACTTTTCAGAAATTGAAAGCTTCGGTTGAAAAACAGAGCAATGATACAGCATAACTTGAATGAATTATTTAGCACAGAAATTTGCATCTAATCAACAGATATTATCTATATATTGTGATTGAAATGTTGACGCAAACAAAATACAGTGCTATGATAATTGCGTAAATAGTTTTATTTGGGAAATATCCTGAATAAGAAATTTCATTCTGGAGAGGTCCGGGATTTGAAAGTAGATTGTGCGAAAAGTACAGGAGAAGTCTGTTCGGACTTCTGTAATATTGATTCGGGCATCAGCCTGAAAAGACAGAAAAGACATCAAAAAGCAAAGAATTGTTTTTTGGTGTCTTTTTTTATGTTCAGGCTGGCAAAAGGAGGGAAGACAAGAACAACCTTTGATCGAATATATTTATATAATGGATTGGAATGTGGAAAAGTGGAGAACCCAAATACCTTTTACCCGATTTGTATTGTACGGTAAGGAACCTGGAAGAGAGATTTTTCAAAGAAGCGGCCGAAAGAATTACAAGGGATTGTAGGAAATAAAAGATTGGAGGAAACAGAAACGTATGGCAAATACCAGATTATTTGACAGCTGGCAGATTGGGATGGATCTGCCGGCACCTTTTGACAGGGCGATAGATGGAGGCGTGCGGTATTCAACGAAGGAAGAGGACTGTTCCTGCTACAACAAGGCGATAAGGGGGAAAAAGCAACACTCTTTCCCGTCGTGCTCCGTGCGGTGCTGAACCTGATGCGGGGAGGACTGGTCGATGGAAACATCGCTGCGGGAGCGCAGCTTGCCGCAGACCGGCAGGCTGCGTTCTACTGTATGGAGTACACGAAAGCATATCAGGGAAAAGCAGCTTTTGCGAAACAAAAGAAGCAGCAGAGGCGAGCAAGACAGAAAAAAGAAACAAGAGATAATCTGGCTAAAGAAGAAATCTTGCAAGATGACAGATTTTTCTTTATTGCCGGTTATACCTCCGGAGGTGCACCGTATGGTGTCACCTGGGAGGAAATGGGTCTGAAACCTTGGGAAGAAAATGAGTGAGTTGCAGTGCAATCTTATTGACCTCTTGTGACAGAAACGGATTCCCGTTTTGCCGGAAGTAAGTCTGAATTGATTTCCGGAGCATCGAGCAGCACAGAGAAATTTTGCTGAATGATTTCCAAGGTTTTCTGCTTTTTCTGCAATTCCTGTTTTTCCCGGACAGTAGCAGCCTGTTCAGATTCAAGATTTTCAATCAGCTTTTGGACTTTATTAGGGCTTGGGATTTTGGTAACGCCGAGATCCTGAAGCTCTTTTTTTAGTGAATCGTGGAGCTGGTATTCTGCCTGATGTTTGGTGCGGTATGCTTTTGGATTTTTAGCAGATTTACAATCTTCAATTACTTTACGGCAAAGCCGATAAGAATCACAGTGTTTCTGAATGACTTTCTGCGTGCTCAGTTCACTGTTGATTTGTGCTATTCTTTGGTCGGCAACTTTCACAGAAGCTTCAATGTCAGATACATGCTGCCTGAAATCGTCATAATTCAGCAAGTTATTTTCGGAAAGATAGTTGAAGGTGCGGGCCGCCTCTTTCAAATTATTGAGCTTTGCCCATCGTTCAAATCCTTCTCGATTGCCGGTTGTAACATACGTGGAGATATTGATATACAGGCGGGCTTCTCTGGACAGATGCTTTGGAGCTTTTACTTTGCTACGATTTTTTGCCAGGCGGATGCGAACATTTTCTTCGGAATAATAGCTTCCGAGAGATTTCATATAAGTGAAGTTTTTCTGCTCTGGTGCACGGAAGGACAGGTGCTTTCCTTGGCGGATTTCATATCCGGCTAACTGCATCTTTTGCAGAAATTCCTCATAGTTGATGGAAACCCAGATTGCCTTATCAACCGCAACACGTAGCTTGGCTTTCCAACTGGTGCCACGATGATATTCCATGTTCTCTTTATAGTTTTTACCTTTTTCTCCGGTTGGCATACTGGTGGCAAGTCCATTTTCATGACAGATACGATTGCTGATTCTACAAAGTTTGTGGTAGCTCCGTTTATTGGAAACATACTTGTGATGATCAACAAAGCTTGCAGCGTTGAAGAGGATGTGATTGTGAATATGATTTTTGTCAACATGAGTACTGATCACGTATTCATATTTTCCTTTCAGTACTTCGTCTGCAAATTGTTGCCCTAAGCGATGAGCGGTTTCGGCATCAACTTCTCCAGGCTTGAAGGACTGGATCAGATGAAATGCCAGGTTATCACCTTTGTCCATTCCATTCTTTTTTGCCATTTCTCTTGTCATAGAAAATTCAAGATCTGCAGTTTCCGGGGAACAGCCAAAACTGGAAACTAACAGTTTTTCAGCTGTTTTATCTGGATTCGTGATGTAGTCCAGAGCTTTCTTGTCTGTTACTTTAACGGGGAAGATCTTAAGATACGCCATAATTCTTTCACCATCTCTTTCAATTCTTGCATTTCTTCCGGATATAGATCTCCGGTGATATTTACCTTTTTTGCAATCTGGTTTATATTTACACCAATCTTGTGCATTTCCTCATACTGTTTCTTCAGTGGAGTGGTATCGGTGTTGACGATATAACCGTCGATTGCCATTTTTCGCAGATAAGCTCCCATGTTTTTGGTTTTTGATTCTATCATCTTCCTGCGGATTAGCTTCCTTTCTTCTTCGGTGACATAAAAATGAATTTCTTTGTTTCTCTTTCTTTCAGCCATTGGTGGGTTCTCCTTTCTGAGAGGGCAGTAGTATCGTTGCTTTCAGCGTTTTTTCAATTTAGGGCAGGGTACCCTAAATTGGGATTTTCCGGAAGTGTATCCTCACTTCCTGTCCTTGCTGTTTTACCCCTCTATTAGTTAAAGTCAGGAGAACCGGAAAAATGCAAAAGAATTTGGCAGGTAGTATGGGATACGAAAATGTGGTATGATTATGGGCAGGATATCAGAAAAATCAGGAGTTGAATAGATTGTGAAGAAAGAAGAAATTTTTGAATATGTGCAGAAACAGTATGGCACAATGCCGGAATATTTATGGAGTAAACTATCGGACAGTGCAGTACTTCGACATAAAAATGGAAAATGGTATGCAGTGATCATGACGGTTGAAAAATCGAAACTGGGATTAGAGGGAAATGATCTGGTTGACATTATGGATGTAAAGTGCAATCCAGAAATGACCAGCATGATTATTCAGACTTATGGATTTTTACCAGGATACCATATGGATAAACAGCACTGGATCACGATTTTACTGGATGGTTCAGTCAGTGAAGCGAAGATATTGGACTTTTTGGATATGAGCTATGACCTGATTGACGGAGCAGACGGAAAGGAAGAAAAATGAGAACAGCGATAGTATACGCATCTGTGCATCATGGAAATACAGAAAAATTAGTAAAGAGGATCGCAGAAGAATGTCAGGTGGATTTGATTGATGCTGTGAAACAGCCAGATGCAGACCTGAGCAGTTATGATATGATTGGGTTTGCATCAGGAATCTATTTTTCAAAGTTTCATCAGTCGATATTGGAATTTGCAGAGAAGAATCTACCGGACGACAAAAAGATATTTCTGATCTGTACTTATGGCGGGAGTGCGAATTATAAAACCATAGAGCAGATTTTGGATAAAAGACATGCCAGTGTGGTTGGAAAATTTGGTTGTAAAGGGTATGACACATTCGGACCATTTAAACTGGTTGGAGGTATTGCTAAAGACCATCCGAATGAAGAAGATATGAAAAACGCAGCGGATTTCGTAAAAGGATTACACTGATTTTTGAGCAAAAGGAAAACCGGGGATTTTACTCCTCGGTTTTCTGGCAGCTGTGTTTCAGTCTTCAACCTGAAAAATATCTTCTACAGGCACTTTCAGGTAATGTGCCAGCCGGATTGCAATCTCAAGAGAAGGATTACGTTCTCCACGTTCGATGCGGCCTATAGTCTGGCTGCAGGAACCTATGGCTTCAGCCAAATCTGCTTGAATGAGATTCCGTTCTTCACGAATATCTTTTAGTGTATTATTGATTGCCATTCAATCACTTCCTTTGCTTATTGTTATCAGCAGGATCATGAACCTGCTGTTGAAGTCTAATGAAATCCCGGAATTTCTGCACCTTTGCATTTCCCGATTACTTTTCCAAAAATCTTAAAAGAGTCAGATTCCAAAACCTGGATAGGACGATATTTTTGATTTAAAGAAATCAGATAAACACCATCTGGCTCATCGTGTAATTCCTTGATGTAAGTATTGCCGTTGAGATAGAAGATTCCAATTTCACCATTAGCAAGAGAATCTTTTTTCTGAATCCATGCAACATCGTCTGTATGATAAAGTGGCTCCATACTGTCACCGGAAATCCGTACACCAAAGTCAGTCTGCTCAGGAGCAAGGTGTCCTACATCATAGGTTTCTTTTACAGAATCCTCCAGGTAATTTCCAGTACCAGCAGAAACTGGTTCCCAGGTAATTTCTACAGGATGATGGAATGGGATAATTTTTGCAGACAGTGGAGAAAACTTTTTAGAAGCTTTCAAAATATCAGCAAATTCAATCAATTTATTTCTGCCTTCTTCATTCAATCCACTCATAATGTTATATGGGTTTTCTCCAAAGAAGGATTCATATATATCTTCGATATCAAGTAACTGGCAAAGTGTCAGGAAAACATGTAAAGCTGGTTCTCGTGCATTGGTCTCCCATTTGGAGATTGCTTTTGTAGTGACCTGAATACCTTCCTGAGAAAGCAGGTCTACCAGATCTGATTGAGAGTATCCTTTCTTTTTTCTATTTTCTGCTAATATTTCCCCGAAATCACGCATTTGTTCGCCTCATTTCTATTTGAATTTTCTATATGCATTATACCGTATGTTAGAAATAAAATCAACAATAATCTCCAAAATGGAGAAAATACAACCAAGATGTTACTTGACTATCTCCGGAATGTCGATATATACTAAACATACAAAAATTGATAAGACATCATGTTGAAGGAAACAGCTGGGAGGTGAAAAGTTTGAGTGAGCGTGTGATCCTGCATAGTGATATGAACTGTTTTGTGTGACTTGAAAGTCACTACATTTATTGTCTTACCGTAAGGTGTAAGACCTGCTGTTCCGTCAGTTGAGTCTAATATCTACAAAGTAGCGGGTAACTGCTATGAGGAAACGAGATATGAAAAATCATCTTTACAGAGATGTAGAACTGATTCCGTGAGGATAAGAACAAGTAAGAGCAACACTGACTTGAGATGATGACTGGGATAGAATGGCTAAGATATCTGAATCACTGGTAAATGTCGTTATGCGCGAACAGGCCAAAGGTTGCTGGGCCTGGCCCAAAATGGGAATGCGGTTTGGTTGGGGGTTGAAACAGCCACCACACGGACTATAGAACCGTCGGCAGAAAGGTGGAGCCTAATCTACCAGCATAAATGTAGTGGAACAAGGTAAGCCCGTATATCTCCATAAAGATACGGAAAGTAACCCGTAAGGGAAACCGATAGATGTGCGGGTAAGGAGGACGGAGAAAGCGAATGCCTTCTTGTAATGAGAAGGATAGAGAATATACTCACCCGAAAGGGGGCAGACTTCCGTCTGGTCTTATGTTGCAAGAGAATTAGCAGAATTTCTGAAAGGAGAAATGCAAATGTACGAGAAATCGTGTGCATCTTCAAATCACATTAAGAGCTGGAAGGATATTGATTTTGGAACAGCTGAATATGAGGTTAAGAAACTGCAGATGCGTATTGCAAAGGCTGTAAAGGAGAACAGAGTAGGAAAAATCAAATCCTTACAATGGACTCTGACTCATTCGTTTTATGCAAAAGCAATTGCTGTAAAAAGAGTAACAGAAAACAAGGGTAAAAGAACACCTGGAGTAGATGGCGTGTGTTGGATAAGTAATGAGGACAAATTTAACGCCATATTCACACTTCAGAGAAGAGGATACCAACCTCAACCGCTCAGACGAATCTACATTCCAAAGAAAAATGGAAAAAAGAGACCACTGAGTATTCCTACAATGAAAGATAGGGCAATGCAAACATTACACAAAATGGCACTGGAACCAGTCACAGAAACTCTGGCAGACGGCACTTCATACGGATTCAGACCCAACAGATGTGTTCAAGACGCTATAGAGCAATGTTTTGTCGACTTGGCTCGAAAAACAGCACCAGAATGGGTGTTGGAAGGTGACATAAAAGGATGTTTCGATAACATAAATCATGAATGGATGCAAAAGAATATCCCTATGGACAAAGAAATTTTGCACAAATTTCTTAAAGCTGGATTTGTGGAAAAGGGAAAACTCAATGCTACTGACCAAGGAACACCACAGGGAGGTACTATTTCACCGACGCTGTGTAATTATGTATTGGACGGATTAGAAAGATTATTGAAGAATAAGTTCAAACGGTATTGGTCGAAAGGTAGACAGATAAATCCAAAAGTAAATCTGGTGCGCTATGCAGATGATTTCATTATTACAGGAGTATCAGAGGAACTATTAAGAAACGAGGTACTACCTTTAGTAAAAGAGTTCATGCATGAAAGAGGATTAGAATTATCGGATGAAAAGACAGTTATTACGAACATACACGATGGATTTGACTTTTTGGGTTGTAATATTCGTAAATATGGGGATAAATTACTTACCAAACCATCAAAACAGAATGTTAAATCAATTATGCGTAAAATTCGTGGAACAATTAAGAAGTTCCGAACGGGCAAGCAATCCGATCTGATCAAATGCCTGAATCCTATTATCAGAGGATGGGTGAACTTTCAGAAGTATAACGTATCTTCGGTTGCATTTAGATATGTGGACTGGCAGACATTCAAGGCGCTATGGAGATGGTGCCGACGTAGACATAAAAACAAACCAGCCGCATGGATAAGAGATAAATATTTCCACAGAATCGGAAACCGTAGCTGGACTTTCTCTGAAAAGCTGACGGAGGATAATTATCTCGCATTAGTATATGCAACCGACACAAACATTACCCGTTTTACATGTATTAAAGCGGAAGCGAATCCCTACGATGAAATTTGGATGGAATACTTCGCTGAACGCAAAAATAAATCCTACAGCAATTTCAAATTTGTATACGAATGATATACAACCGGCTTATTGTGGCAGCAATAGGCTTTATAAGGCTTGAGCCGTATGATGGGAAACTATCACGTACGGTTCTTAGGGGAGGGAAGGACAGTAATGCTCTTCTCTTACCCGACTATGCCAGTGTAGAAATGCTGCATCATCCGGAATTTGCCGGAATGCCGCTGGCAGTCGGTGGCGATCCGGAAGCCAGACATGGGATTGTGCTGACAGCAAATTATATTGCAAAGCAAAAAGGTGTAAAGACCGGAATGGCATTATGGCAGGCAAAACAGATTTGTCCGGAAATCATATTTGTACCACCACGGATGGATTTGTATTTGAGATTTTCAAAGATGGCAAGAGAAATCTATTCGGAGTATACGGACAAGATTGAGCCATATGGAATTGATGAAGCCTGGCTGGATGTATCGGACAGCAGAAATCTGAAAGGAAGCGGAATGACGATTGCAAGAGAAATCAGCCATCGGATTAAATACGAACTGGGTGTAACGGTAAGTATTGGAATTTCCTGGAATAAGATTTATGCGAAACTTGGTTCAGATTATAAAAAGCCGGATGCAATCACAGAGTTTAATCGAGAAAATTATAAAGACAGGATATGGCAGCTTCCAGCGTCAGATTTGCTTTATGTCGGAAGACAGACAAATAAGAAATTGCAAAAACTTGGAATCCGGACAATCGGGCAACTTGCGGAATCAGACGAAAAGTTGTTAGAGAGTCATTTTGGAAAAATAGGAAATGTATTATGGGCTTTCGCAAATGGCTGGGATGAAGATCCGGTTTGCAAGGAAGGATATGAAGCACCAGTAAAGTCGATAGGTAATAGCACTACAACACCGAGAGATCTGGAAAATGATCTGGATGTCTGGATCATTCAAATAGCATTGGCAGAAAGTGTAGCTGCACGATTGCGGAAACATGGATTTAAATGCAAAACAGTAGAAATTACAGTTCGAGATAATCGATTGTATAGTTTTTCCAGACAGATACATTTACGACAGCCAACGAATATTACAAACGAGATTGTAACTGCAGCATTTCAGCTATTTAAAGATAATTACAAATGGGAACATCCCATTAGAAGCCTGGGAATCCGAGCTGCGGATCTTGTGTTAGATGATATTCCCGTGCAGTTGGATTTATTTGGAAATCAGGAGAAAAAGGAAAAGTTAGAGAAGCTGGATCGTACTGTAGATGAGATCAGACGAAGGTTTGGTTATTTCAGTATACAGCGAGCGGCAATGTATCAGGATAAAGTCTTATCCCACTTAGACGCTGGTACGCACACGATCCATCCACATAGTTATTTCCATGGGTAATTGGAGGGATAGATTTGAAAAAAGCATTAACCAGAAAACAGGAAGAAAGTTATCAGTGTATTTTACGATATACCAATGAACATGGATATCCACCGACAATACGGGAATTTGGAAAATTGATCGGGGTGAAATCAACATCATCAGCATTTTCCAGAATCAAGCAGTTGGAGTTAAATGGATATATCCGCAGAATCCCGGCATCGCCAAGAGCAATTGAGATTTTATAGTGAGGTGTCGGCATGAACAAAGTATATGTAGATGTAGTAGCAGAGTTTCGGAAAAACGGACAGCTGGTTCCCATATTTTTTACATGGGAGGATGGAAGAAAGTATAGCATTGACAGAATTTTGAAAATCGAGCGATGCGCCAGCAGAAAGGCAGGCGGTGTAGGAATGATGTACACCTGTATGATACAAGGGCAGGAAAGCCACTTGTTTTACGAAGTGGATAAATGGTTTATGGAGAGAAAAACAGCATAAGGAGAGCTTGGTATAGACGATATTATTTGGATTATTAACCGGCAGGGATAGTCACTTTCCCTTTTTATTCCTGCAGGTTTTACATAAGAAGATGGATTCCGGTCAGCAAAGGCAGCTCCCACAATGCCTTTTGGATATCCGCTTCTGCAAGTTGTAGTAAGTAATTGCTTCCCATCAAAATCATGGGGAAAGCGAACTGGTCTGAAAGACCGCCAGTTAGTGTGATGATGATAAGGAGATTTTGAAACTGATGACAGACAGAGATTATGCAATTAAATCAATGAAAGAGATTACCTTCCAGATGGCAAGCCATGCACAGGATTATTTGGAAGTAACGATTGAAAGACATTATACTGATATTAAAGAATTGATGACAAGCTATCAGAAATTGATTTTGGAAAATCAGATTGTGTTAGAAGAACTGGATATGGAGTGCCAGGAGAAAATCAATGAAGATATGGCATATGCGTTGAGTTATCTGAGCATTTATAACAATCAGCTGAATGTGCCAAAGATGCACCGGGAAATGAATAACCTGATGATCATTTATGGCTTGTCAGATATGATCTATCGTGGAATGACACTGGTTAAGTTCTATGCACCGAATGGTGTGATGCTCAGTGAGATCCTTCATTCCTGTTTTTGCAGTCATTATAATAAGACAGATGTGGAAGTACAACAGGAGTTAGGAATAGGCAGGACTTCATTTTATAAAATGAAGAAGCAGGCACTTGGGTATTTAGGATTTTATTTTTATGAGATCGTGGTACCGCAGGCAAAGGATAAAAGATTTAAACCGTCACTGGGCGTAGAGGAAGAGTAGGTGAATAATATGAGATACGAAGATTCGATGAAAGGTGTAGCTGATCAGATAATCAAAGAACAGCAACGAGCCAGTAAAATTAAAAACAATCCAGAAGAGTTCCATTGGCATGACGAATATGCAACGTTGAATTTCTTTCGGTTTATCTGCAAAAATATCGGTAACTTGGGAAATGGAGAAATTGAAAAAATGGTCACACGCTTAAAGAGCATAGATCAGAAAGCAGTGG
This sequence comes from Dorea ammoniilytica, assembly GCF_025567415.1. Classification (NCBI taxonomy): domain Bacteria; kingdom Bacillati; phylum Bacillota; class Clostridia; order Lachnospirales; family Lachnospiraceae; genus Dorea; species Dorea ammoniilytica. The sequence continues at coordinate 84,558 of NZ_JAOQJV010000003.1, read as the reverse complement.
AAAACCATGTGAATGGTGCTGTTTGGGCATTTGATTATGATAAGATGTTCTGTGTATTGATGGAAAATGAAATTTGCCGAAAGGTGTGTGAAAAGAATAAATATAATAGTTGGACGAAGCTGATTGGACAGTATTGTATTTCAATGGCTTAAAGATAAAGAAAGTTGCTGGAGAGAAAAAATATTCTCCAGCAACTTTGTCTTTGATGAATAAAGGTCAAATTTTCATTTAACTATTCTCACTATTATTTGATTCAGTGATTTTTTTCTTCTTTGGAGAAACCAGTTTGTGACCGGAATAAATGGACATGCCAATACAAAGCAATGAAGAATAGGCAAAGTATTTATGTGCAGTCATAGATTTTTTGATTCCAGAATAAATGCATCCCAACATACAGAAAAGTGCGCCTAAGGACCAGTATTTATGTGATTTCATGATTTGATACCTCCTTTGATTTAACTGATTCAATCATAACGCTTTTTTACGAAAATGCAAAGAAAATCTTGAAATATAGTTCTATAGAATTAGAACTTGGTTTTGCGATTCTGTATATTGAAGACATCCACAAGTATACTAAATCCAGAACGATTATTCGTTCCGGAGGAGGTGTTACGATGGATTTGAAAGCAGTAGGACAGCGAATCAAATCGGCACGAGAAGCAAAAAATCTCACACAAGAGGAACTGGCTGCATTAGTAAATTTAAGCCCGACGCATGTGAGTGTAATAGAGAGAGGCTTGAAAGTTACAAAATTGGATACCTTTGTTGCAATTGCAAATGCGTTAGATGTTTCTGCAGATACTCTTTTAATTGATGTTGTGGCACATTCAGTTACAGGTGTTACAAATGAACTGACAGAAAAAATTGAAAAACTTCCAATCAAAGAACAGAAAAAAATCATCAAAGTAATTCACACATTATTGGAAGAGTGATATGACAAACTGGGAAGAGCAAGTAGCTCTTCTTTTTTTGACCATTTATTCAGATTTAAGTTGTAAAGTGTCTTTTCATGATAATAGAAATATGCTAAATTGGTTCTATAGAACAAGTTGTAAATCCAGTTATATATCGGAGGAAAATGAATGAGAGAAAAAACTATTTATGAGAAGATTGCAGAAAAGTACAACACAACACCAGAAGAAGTACGCAGAGAAATGCAGATAGCCATAGATGCAGGATTTGATAATCCTGATCCGGCTGTGCAGGAAGAATGGAAGAAAATGACACTTAAAGGAGAAAGACCTACACCGGAAGAAGTAATCAATTACGCAGTAAAAAAACTAAAAGGAAAATAAAAATATGAAGAAAAAGATAATTGCATTGATTTCAGGAGCAGTGATCTTGATAATTGCTGCAGGAAGTATTTATGGGAAATCTGAATCTGGTCATGAGGAAGGCGAACCGGATGTAGTTGGAACATTTTCCGTAAATCGGGATGAAAATTTAACCGTGGTTGCTAACCGGAAAAATATTGAGGATAGAGAAGCGTTTGTAAGAGAGCTTTTGCAGATGTACAAGGATGATTCTTTTTATTCGACAAAATTCTCCACAGACAGGGGATATGCGACGAGTCTTGATATGAACATCTATTTATGGAAAGAGGATATTGAAGATGGGGAATCGGTAATGACAGCCGAATACAGACCTGTAGAATATGGAAAGGACTATGATGTAGTCAATAATCCTGATAAATTTCAACTATATATAGATGGAAAAGAAGTAGAAGAATAACACGGTGAACTTTTTATACTGAAATATGTACGATTCCAATAATGATATGAACTTATGGGAACATATTGCGGATACTTTGTGAACTTTATCCTGATACAATGATTATGCTGATGAAAGAAGGCATAGATAACTGAATACAAGAAAGAGACGAAAGCCTCAGTAGTTAAGAAAAAACTACTGGGGCTTTTTTTCGTGCCTGAATTTCTCAGCCAATAACTGCGGGCGTATCCCGGCAGGATAAAGGCGGAGCAGGCATGATTCTAAACAGAGGTCCGCCTTCTGGATTTGAAACGAGCAACAAGATTTCAAATTCAGGAGGAACGGATATGTATATTGAACACCCATATTTTTATGAAGGAAAGTATTACGCAAATATTGATGGAGAAATGATCGAGATTACAAAAGAAGTTGCGTATGCGATGAATAATTTTTATAGAAGCAGCAAGGCAAAAAAAGTTGAGATTAAGAACGAACTGGGTGAGGTTGTGGATAAGATGCTGAGAGAAGTACCTTACAGTGGTCAGTCCATTGATGGAGAAGGCTTCATGATTGAGGATTTTCCAGATCTGAACTGCGATGTGGAGCACTGTGTACTGACAAAAATGGAACAGCAGGATATTCACAAAGTGATCAATCAGCTGAACTCAGAGGAACGCATGATTATTTATGGCATTTTCTTTGAAAACAAGACACAGACACAGATGGCGGAGATTATGGGGATTTCCAGACAGATGCTGTCATACAAGCTGAAATCCACTCTTAATAAGATGCGTGAAATGTATATGAATAAATTTTTTTAAAAAATTTTTCAAAATCTTTTGCATCTGCCAAAGTCATTTGACTTTAGTAATTAGAGGAAGTTAAAGGACTTCCTAAAATGAACCATGATAACTGAATATCCAATAATAACTGACGTGACATTTCATGCAGAGAGCACGAGGAAGATGCCGCTATAGGATTATAAGACAAAACCAAGATTTTTAGTTCAGTCTGTAATGCTGCGAAAAAGCACTGACCGAAGCCAGCTGGCAGGCTGGTGATGCGATGATATGTATGAGATGCGATACACTTGCAGATCCTGAGAAGTCTGTAACTGGTAAACCTATGAACTGCTGGAGCCTGGAAACGAGAGTTTTTGGGTTGTGGTCCGGAGTATGCATTCGGGCAGGTTATTATTCCCTTCCTGCATATGCAGGAGTAACGATTCGGGGTATCGAGGATAAATAGAATCGAGCGAGCACTGTTTAATAATCAAATTGGCTATAGAGGTTATGCGGCAGAGCTTTCCTTATGGGAAAGAAACTCTGCCGTATTCCTGTGGAGCCAATATAGCGCTATGGATGCTTTACAAATAAAAATAATAGATTGGAGAGAGGACAAATGACAATCCGCAGAGGAGATATTTTATGGGCAGATCTCGGTATGTTTCCTACAACATCTGTTCAGGGTGGTGTAAGACCGGTGATCGTAGTGAGCAATAATAAAGCCAATACATACAGTTCAGTCATTACAGTAGTTCCGCTGACATCAAGAATATATAAGAAGCGATATTTACCAACACATGTATTTATCAGTAAATACGATATGACAGGGATTCGAAAAGGAAGCCTGGCATTGGCTGAACAGGTTATGAGCATTTCTACAAAATGCATTATTGAGAAATGCGGAAGAGTAAATAAGTGGAGCCTGGATCGGGTGCTGAAAGCGGTACGGATTCAAATGGGAATGAACGAAAGCGAGAAATGATATTCCTGCTTTCGACAATTCAACAGAAAACGACGTCATAAAATGTAGACAACACAAAAGAATGACAATACAGGACGAGAGGTTCTGGTGATTTTTTAGAGACGATTGAATATGATTTATAAAGGGAGGGATTGCGATGGCATTAAAAATTGTAAGAAGATATGATGCAAATGGTAATGTGATCGAAGATAAAGATTTAGAAAGATTCAAATTGGATTCCCCGGTAGTTCGTCAGATCTTATATCAGATGAATAAAGAGATGGGAGCAGTTGATAATATTAAAGTCGATGCAGCTGAAAGAAGAAATTTTATATAACTTACTTTAATAAATAAAATAAGTTGAAATTTCTCTGAAAAGATGGTATAGTGTACGTGAGAGGAGGAAAGAGCGAGGTGAGAAACATAAGAATTGGAAAGAATACCTCAAATAATAAAAAAACAGGATTGTATATCAGAGTTTCTACAAATTTTCAGTTTGAAGAAGGATATTCAGTAGGTGCTCAGACGGAGAAGCTTGAAAAGTATTGTAATTATCAGGAGATTGATAATTATGATTTGTATATTGACGGTGGCTATTCAGGAAGCAATTTGAATCGACCGGAGATGAAACGTCTTATTAAAGAAATTCAAGAGGGCAAAGTGGAATCAGTTGTAGTTGTTAAACTTGATCGTTTGTCCAGAAGCCAGAAAGATACGATTTATCTTCTTGAAGATGTGTTTGAAGCAAATGATGTTGGATTTATTTCTTTAAATGAGAACTTTGATACAACAACACCATATGGAAAAGCAATGGTAGGTATCTTATCTGTATTTGCTCAGTATGAACGTGAAAACATTCGTGAACGTACACAGATGGGAATTACAGAGAGAATCAAAACCGGAAAATGGAGAGGGACGAAACCACCATTTGGTTATGACTATAATAACGGTGATGACGTTCTTGTGCCAAATAAAGATGCAGAAACAGTCAGAAAGATTTTTGAATTATATAAGGAAGGCTATTCCACGTATGCACTGGCAAAGATGTTCGATTTAAAAGGAGACAAGCAAGTGTCCGATATGTTGTCCAGAGTGACATACATTGGAAAGCTCAAATATAATAAAGAAATCGTTGATGGTCTTCATGAGCCGATAGTTGATAAAAAACTGTTTGATGAAGTTCAGGAATTACGAAAAACAAGAACGAGAGCAACTTCTCATAAATCACAGTATTTACTTACTGGGTTAATATATTGTGGATTATGTGGGGCAAAGATGCGTTATCAAAAATGGAGCGGTGGAAGAGTGATGATTTACTGTTACTCATTAGACCATAGTAAACCGCACTTGGTTAAGAATCCAAATTGCCAGAACGGAAAATTGGATGCAGCTGAAGTTGAAGATGTTGTTGTTAGTGATATGCTGAAATTATCAAAGGAGTATGAGGTAATCGAGGAAAAATCAGAACAGCAAAATCAAAAAGGATTTGAAGCTATGAACCAGAGAAAATCAGTTCTTGAAGGTAAGCTGAAATCCCTGTATAATTTATATGCATCCGATACCAATAATAGTGTCCTGCTGGAGACAATTGGTGAGATCAATAAAGAACTGGAAAATCTGAATACACAGATAGAACAGTACACATTAAAGAACACCAGAGCTAAAGATATGACAGCAAGAGCTAAAGCATTCAAAAGTGTTGCTGACAGCTGGGAGTTCATGTCTTTCAATGAAAGACAGAAGACTGTACGTGAATATATCAAAAAGATTAAAATATCGAATGATTATGTTGAAATTGAGTATAATGATCTTTTGACACTACAGTAAATTACATTTCTATAGTTAATACATCGCAAGGGGATATATCTTCTTGCGTGTAAAATTTCATATATCTTATTCAAGATAATTACCCTATTGGATAAAGGAAATTTCAAAATTTCCACTATAATACATTATCCCTTTGATCAGTGGCGAGATCAAACGTTTTCTCAGGGATGACGGAATGATCAAAGTCAGCAGGTCACTGAAAGAACTGGCATACAGAGCGTACACCTGTCAGGATAAGCTGCGCAAGAAATGGGGGCGCGATCCGACACTTCTTGAACTTGCGAGAGCGTTGGAAGTGGAGCCGGAGGAACTGACCGCAGCCTTAGAGGCAAGCTCCGATGTGGAGTCTCTGCACAAACCCATTTACCAGAAAGACGGACATGAGATTGAACTTATGGACAAGCTGGAAGAGAAAGAATGCAGGGAAGAAGAACTGCTGAATCATATTGTGCTGGGAGAATTGCTTAAGCGGCTGGCGGGAGAAGAACGTCAGCTCATCTATCTCAGGTATTTTGCCAATAAGACACAGGCAGAGATCGGAGAAGTCATGGGAATCTCGCAGGTGCAGGTGTCACGGATGGAGAAGAGGATATTAAGGAATCTGCGGGAGATGCTGTAAACGCATGGCATGATTAGAATGAAAAGCTGTAAGATTTTTAGAATGGAATCTTATAGCTTTTTCTTTAGATAAATTAAATTGAAAAGGCAATATTGATAGGGTATAATTTTAGTAATTCATATGTTGATAAAAATAGAAATAATTGCGAGAAAGCTGAATATGACACAATGTGAGGAAATAAAGAAAAAATTACAGAAAGCTTTACTGGTTCATACACTTGATGGGAAGAGATCAATAGATTTCGCTAAAAAGTATAAGAGAAAATATTTGAGTTCATGGATTCGGGAACATATGTGATGGTTAAAATATAGAATTATGCTGGAGTTGTTTGGACAGGGGAGGAAAATATGAGTATAAAGGACTGGATTGGTGAAACAACAGAATACGATAAAAAGCTGGCTTTGGAAGTGAAGAAACCAAAAAGTTGGTGTAAAAGTGTCAGTGCCTTTGCTAATACACTGGGTGGAGCATTGATTTTTGGAATATCCAATAGCGAGGAGATTGTTGGACTTGAAGATCCAAATGAGGATGCTGAGAAAATAAGTGAAATTATTAAGACAAGACTAGATCCGATTCCAGAATTTCGTCTTAGATTTGAACAAATTGATAAGGGAAAAGTGATAATCATTCTGGATATTTTTAAGGGCGAAGAGACACCATATTATTATTCTGGTGATGGTGTGCTGGAAGCATATGTCCGTATTGGAAATGAAAGTGTGAAGGCAACTGCAACAGAGTTAAAAAGACTTGTGTTACATGGCAGAAACACATCATATGATTCACAGATTTCTGTGTATAAGGTGGAAGATTTTGCTTTTTCGAAACTCAGAGAAAGATATAAAAAATGGACAGGAAATAGTTTTGATGAGAAAGATCTTGTCTCTTTCGGGTTGGCGAATGAGCAGGGGTATTTGACTAATGCAGGAGCGTTGATCGCAGATGAAAGTCCAATTTACTGGTCCAGACTATTTTGTACCAGATGGAATGGATTAAATAAGAGCGGTGGAACGATAGATGCCTTTGATGATGCGGAATATTCGGGAAGTGTACTTTCGTTGATTGATAATGGAGAAGCGTTTATTAAAAGAAATGCAAAATTAATGTGGAGAAAGACAGCTAATTCCAGAGAGGAAATGCCGGAATATGTAGAACGTAGTTACCATGAGGCGTTAGTCAATGCATTGGCACACAGGGATTATCTTGTGAATGGTAGTGAAGTGCATATTGATATTTACGATGACCATATGGAAATCTATTCGCCGGGAGGTATGCCGGATGGTTCAGTCATTCAGGATAGAGATCCTTTAACAGTTCCGTCTACAAGAAGGAATCCTGTTTTAGCGGATGTATTTAACCGTTTGGGATATATGGAACGGAAAGGCAGTGGATTTGGAAAAATCATTGGCGGATATGAATTTCAGATTAATTATGATGAAAGCAAAAAACCAACTTTCCGTTCAGACAGGTATCAGTTTACGGTTGTGATGCCAAATCTGAATTACAATGTCCCCCAGGATGTCCCTCGGAATGTCCCTTGGAATGTCCCTCGGAATGTCCCTCGGAAAAACAGAGATAATCCTTTGGATATTCAAATATTAAATATGATTAAAAAAGATAATAAAGTAAGTACAGAAAAAATGGCCATGGCATTAGGCATAAGTTCAAAGACTGTTAAAAGGCATATTAAAGATTTAGATATTATTCAATTTGTTGGTCGTGGACGTAGTGGTCACTGGGAGATTATAAAAAAAGAAAAAGTTATCTCCCAGCAGAATTCAGATACTCCGCAGGCGTAACGTGGTATTTTTTCTTGAATAACTGAATAAAGTGACTTTCATTACAGAAGCAGAGTGTATAGCTTATCTCGTAGAGGGATTTCACCTGAGAGAGCATATGCTGTGCTTCTTCTAATTTCTGATCAACAATATATTGATGCAGAGTGATTCCGGTTTCTTTATGTATAAAATTTTTTTAACGGCTCATACTAACTTCACGTACTAAAAGAAGATAAATAGTGTGAATGCGGTAAAAGGAGAATGTGGTATGGAAGAAGCCAGAAAGAAGTTACGGATCTGTATGGTGCTGGTGGTGGCAGCAGCGATCATCGTGGGCTTGATCTACTATTTTCATGATGTGAGAGGGAAAGACTATGCTACAGAGGGAACACTGGTGCAGAGATATGAGGTGCAGACGGTATGTCGGCGGTAAAAGAAACGGTATATATCAAAGGTGACGAATCGGTAGAAGTAACCAGTCAAACGGTGAATCTTGGAGATCTGGTAGAACTGGAATGTTCGGATCCGAAGATTTTGCCCCGTCTTAGGACAATCCATGTGTTGAAATTTGTTGATTCATCGAAGAAATATTCTTATCATAGACGGAGCAGAACGGTTGTATCCGTGCTGAAACTGATTCAGTGCATTCACGATGTATATCCGGCTGTGGATGTACAGAATCTTGGTGCACAGGATATCATCGTCACCTTGGAAAACCAGAAGACAGCAGGGGGGGTCTTACACTGGCTGAAGATTATCACCGTGGTGCTCATATCATTTTCCGGATCCGCATTTTCTATTATGGCTTTTAATAATGACGTGGATGTATCCAGATTATTTAATCAGATCTATGAATGGATGACAGGGCAGCAGTCAAGTGGTTATACGATGCTGGAGATCTGTTACAGTATTGGAATTGCTTTGGGAATATTGATCTTCTTTAATCATTTTGGAAAGAAGCGTTTTTCGGTAGATCCGACTCCGATGGAGGTGGAAATGCGTCTGTATGAAAATGATATACAGACAACACTGATTGAGAATTATTCCAGAAAGGGGAAAGAAGTAAATGTGGATACCACAGATATTGTCAGCAATCATCGGACTTAGCGCAGGGATGCTGGTGGCAGCAGGGCTTTTCTCCTTTATTACAGGACTCGGTGTAATCTCAGATTTTGCAGACCGGACACATACAGGGGAGCATGTGATGCTTTATGAAGATGCCATTGTAGTTGGCGGAATCCTGGGGAATCTGCTGTTCGTGTTTAAGATTCATATTCCGGGAGGCGGATGAATCTTACCGATATTCGGACTGCTTGCCGGAATCTTTACCGGATGCTGGGCAATGGCATTGGCAGAGATGCTGGAAGTATTTCCAATCTTTGTGCGCAGAGTGAAGCTGGTGCAATGCATTCCTTGGGTGATTCTGGGAACTGCACTCGGTAAAACAGCAGGCGCATTATTATTCTTTTCCCGGCACTGGGGAAAATGACGGAGGTCAAGACAAGTATGGATCAGAATGCAAAGAAACAAAGAGAACAGAAAGAATATCAGGAGTATGTAAAAGCGGTAACACCTGTGCACAATTTGTGGATGAATATGACGAAGGCATTTGTAACCGGAGGTGTAATCTGCATGATCGGGCAGGGAATCCTGAACTATTGCAAAGTAGCTGGGCTGGACAAAGAAATCAGTGCCAGCTGGTGTGCAGTGATATTGGTATTTTTATCGGCACTTCTGACCGGATTGAATATTTATCCACGGATTGCCAAATGGGGAGGCGCAGGAGCATTGGTACCGATTACCGGCTTTGCCAATTCAGTAGCGGCTCCGGCAATTGAATATAAAAAAGAAGGACAGGTCATGGGCATCGGTTGCAAGATATTTACCATAGCAGGACCGGTAATCCTGTATGGAACGGTAATCAGCTGGGCCCTGGGACTCGTGTGGTGGATAGGAAGTTTCTTATGATAAAAGCTATTGACAAAATGATAAAACCTCCATATATTTACCAAAGGTAATTAACCAAGGTAATTATATGGAGGTTTTCTATTATGGACAATAGAATGAGAAAAGATATTGCATATTATCACCTTCCGGGACTGTTTGAATTTTATGAATTGTACCGTGTGTTTCTGCCGTTATTTCATGAACATAGAGAATATTTTTATGACTGGTGTGAGATAGCTTCTATTTATGGTGCTCCGGCAGACTGCCTGTGGGGCGGTGGTCGTGCAGGATTTGGAGACTGTGCTCCACAGAAAGTACTGGAACTGATGCGACAATATGAAGTCTCTGCCAGACTGACGTTCAGTAATTCGTTACTGAAGAAAGAGCATCTTTCAGATAAGAAATGCAATACGCTCTGTGCAATGTTTGAGAATAGTGGGGAAGTGAAGAATGGTGTGATTGTTCACTCAGATTTGCTGGCAGAGTATTTACAAGCAAATTATCCGAAACTTTATCTGGTGTCTTCGACAACGAAGGTGCTGACAGAGTTCGGACAATTGCAGGATGAGATTAATCGGGATGAGTTTCGGTATGTTGTACCGGATTTTCGACTGAATAAAGCATTTGACAGATTAGATATGCTGTCCATGGAGCAAAAAGATAAAATTGAATTTCTTTGTAATGAATGTTGTTGGTTTGGATGCAAGGACAGAAAATATTGTTATGAAACAGTCAGCCGTAGGAATCTGGGAGAAGAACAAGGAGATTTTCATTGTACTGCACCGGATTCAGAGTATGGATATCTGTTCTCGAAAGCCATGACAAATCCGGGATTTATCGGTATCCGGGATATTCAACATATATATCTGCCAATGGGATTCTCTAATTTTAAGATTGAGGGCCGGAGTCTGGGAAGTGCACTGATTCTGGAATTTTTATTGTATTATATGACCAGGCCGGAATATCAGCTTCAGGTCAGAGAGAAGATATATCTGGACAATATGCTGGATTTGTTTTAGAAAAAATAATTGACACAGAAGAAGTCTTATATTATAATCGTTCTAAAAAGAACGATAAAGGAGGCGGAGATGTATTTCTGGGATAAGCATAAAACAATTACAAGTTATTATGAATTGCTTTCCGGTGAGGTATGTGAACGGTATGAGTTGACGCAGATGGAATACGATATACTTATGTTTTTGAATAATAATCCTCAGCACAATACCGCAGCAGAGATAGTAAAAGTTAGAAAATCAACAAAATCACATGTTTCAACTTCGCTGAAAAAATTGGAAAACAAAGAACTTGTTGAAAGAAAACAAAGTGAAGATAATAAAAAGCATATTGAGATTTTTTTGTTAGATAAGGCAGAGGAAATTGTAGAAGCAGGAATAAACGCACAGAAACAATTCGCACAAAATGTTTTAAAAGGATTGACAGAAGAAGAAAAGGATATGTGTATCAATGTATTTGACAAGATCTGTGATAACGCAGAAGAATATTTAAGAGAGTATAAGGAGAACACAAATGAAACATAAACCACAGATTCCAGATGTAATGGAAGCAATATTTGATGCAGCGTATTTGATTTTTGATTTAGTTGCTGCAATTTTATTTTTTATATACTCGCAGGGAAATGTATTATTTATTCTTTATGGAATATTAACATTGACTCTTTGCGGAGGAGACGCTTTTCACCTGGTGCCAAGAATTATCAGAGCAATATACGGAAGTAATGATAAAATAAAAAGACAGCTTGGAATCGGATTGCAGGTATCATCTATTACAATGACAATATTTTATATTATTTTAATGTATATCTGGAAATTTACATTTCTGGAACTTATAATACCAGCAGCAATTGAAGCTATCATATGGATATCAGCAGTTGTCAGAATTGTGATATGCATGTTCCCGCAGAACAACTGGTGTACAGATGAAGGAAATATGAAATTATCTGTTATCAGAAATGCAGTCTTTGCAGTTACCGGTATAGGGGTAATTATCCTGTATTGGATTTCAGGGAATACTTATGGATATCATATGACAAGAATGGTCGCAGCGATAATTATTTCTTTTGGCTGTTATCTTCCGGTAACTTTATTCAGTAAAACCAAACCGAAGGTTGGACTATTAATGATTCCAAAGACTTGTGCATATATGTGGATTATTGCAATGGGATTACAGCTTTTATTTTAAAAGCTGTAGTATTTAAAAGGAAAACTCAAATGAAAACTTTTGAATATGGAGAAAAAGAAATTTCATATCTTCGAAGTAAAGATAAAAGGCTTGCGGAAGTTATTGACCAGGTTGGATTGATACAACGAGAAGTAGATGTTGACTTGTTTTCTTCAGTTGTACATCATATTATCGGACAGCAGATTTCTACAAAGGCACAGGCAACAATCTGGAAGCGGATGCAGGAAACGCTGGGTGAGGTTAATGCGGAAACGATACTTTCTGCGGACATTTCCAGGCTGCAGTCTTTTGGGATGACGTTCCGTAAAGCGGAGTATATCTCGGATTTCGCAAGAAAAGTTCACGATGGCACAGTTGATCTGGATGCAGTGTGGCAGATGTCCGATGAGGATGCCATCCGGGAATTGAGCAGTCTGAAAGGTATCGGAGTCTGGACGGCGGAGATGATCTTACTGTTTTGTATGCAGCGTCCAGATATTTTCAGCTATGATGATCTTGCAATTCAGCGTGGACTGCGTATGGTCTATCATCACAGGAAAATTGACCGGAAACTATTTGAAAGATACCGTCGCCGTTTCAGTCCATATTGCAGCGTGGCAAGCCTTTACCTTTGGGCAGTGTCGGGCGGTGCGATTCCGGGAATGAAAGATTATAAACCAAAAATGAAGAAAAAGGAAATAGAGAAATAACCGGTTTTCTGATTGACAAGACTGCATCTATTTGATAATCTTTATTAAGTAATTTCATATTCCATGAGGGAGTAGTTAGCGCGAAAGTGTGGTTTGTCAACATTCTGATTATATGACACGATATAATCTGGCAAATCTTAAATAATGAGACTCATGTATATTGATGAACAGTTTATGTATGATACATCGACTGATAATTGATATACATGAGTCTGTTTTTTTGCACAGCGGGCTTTTGCTCCCAACATCATTTTATATGGGATACGCGTTTTACATCATAACAAGATAAAGGAGAAATCAGGAAATGTTGTTATTTTTAAAGGTATTTTTTACGGAATTTATTGCAGAGATGGGAGATAAAACCCAGCTCATGCTTATTGCTCTTACGTCCAAATATAAGTTAAGAGACATTATAGCAGGAACTGCTGTGGCAATCCTTGTGTTGAATGGACTGGCTGTTCTTGCGGGCGGACTTGTCAGCAAATTTATTCCTGATTGTCTCATTAAGATGATCGCGGCATTCGCATTTCTTTATTTTGCAGCATCAACGATTGCCGGTGACGATGAAGATGAAGAGGAAGAGGGCGGCAAAACAAAGATTAGGTTTGCTCCGCTTGCAGTGTTCTGTACATTTTTTGTAGCAGAACTTGGAGATAAGACACAGCTTACGGCGATTACATTTGGTGCTAATGAAGGGATGAGTGCTGCAGTTATTGTGTGGATCGCCTGTTCTCTGGGACTGTTTGCGGCAGATATTCTTGGCATGTTAGTCGGTTATCTGCTAAAGAGTAAGACCCCGGATGGATTGCTGAATACACTTGCAGTTGTGATATTCTCCGTATTCGGCGTGTTTACTCTTTATCAGGGACTTAAGCTTATAAGTGCAGATGTCTGTCCGCTGCCGGTGTGGCCGGCACTGATAGCCGTAACGGTTGTATTTGTTATCGTGTGTGTCTGTCTCTTCGTGAAGAGAGAGAAGAAAAAGAATTGATTCATTCTTTATGTCATTGCAGTGAGAAATATGATACAATAAGCAGGATATTTAAGAGTATTTTGACAGGAAGTAATCAGGTATTTGTAACATGGAGAGAGACTTAACAACAGGAAATGTATTTAAAACAGTTGTATATTTTTCACTGCCATATCTGTTATCGTATTTTTTACAGACGCTATACGGTATGGCAGATTTATTTATTGTCGGACAATTTGGCCGCGTCAGCAGTACGACTGCAGTGTCGATTGGAAGCCAGATCATGCATATGCTGACAGTTGTGCTTGTCGGGTTGGCAATGTGAGCAACCGTTATGATCGGACGCTGCATCGGTGCAAAGGATTGTAAGAAGGCATCGGAAGCAATTGGAAATACAGTGACCATGTTCATGGGAATTGCTCTCGTATTGATGGTTGTGTTAATTGCAGCAGTAAGACCGATTGTCAGTGTAATGTCTACTCCGGCTGAGGCGGTAGAAGGAACGATTCGATATCTGACTATTTGCTTTATCGGGATTCCATTTATTACAGCACATAATATCATCAGTGCGATTTTTCGGGGGATCGGAGATTCGAAAAGCCCGATGTATTTTATTGCGATAGCCTGCGTGGCGAATATAGGACTGGATTATTTGTTTATTGGTGCGATGGGGCTGGATGCAGCCGGAGCAGCGCTCGGAACGACAATCGCACAGGCGATAAGCGTAATCATCGCATTAAGTGTGATTGTGAAAAGAGGAACCGGAATTAAAATGGTCAAATCCGATTTCCGGCCAAAAGCATACACGATGAAGAATATTTTAAAAGTCGGTGTTCCGGTTGCATTGCAGGATGGATTTATACAGATATCCTTTATTATAATTACCATATTTGCCAATCAGCGTGGATTAAATGATGCGGCAGCTGTGGGTATTGTGGAGAAGATTATTGGAATTCTGTTTCTGGTTCCATCGACGATGCTGTCAACGATATCGGCACTGGCATCACAGAACATCGGAGCCGGCAAACATGACCGGGCGCGTCTTACGCTTAAATATGTACTTGGCATGACGGTCGGGTATGGGCTGCTCGCAGCAACGATCGTACAGTTTGTATCCGTTCCAATGGTTGGATTATTTAGCAGTGACGGATTAGTGCAGATTCTTGGAGGACAGTGCCTGAGAAGCTATGCGTGGGATTGTGTATTTGCAGGCGTGCATTTTTGTCTGAGCGGATATTTTTATGCATATGGATTGTCAATCGTATCATTTATCCACAATTCGATATCCATTATCTGTGCAAGAATTCCGTTGTCGTATTATGCTGCAACACATTTCCCGGATACGTTATTTCCGATGGGATGTGCAGCCCCGGCGGGATCAATTTTGTCTATTATCGTTTGCGTGATCGTACTGGTATGGATGGACAGACATCCGGATAAATATATGGGAAACAAAGATTAGATGTAAACTGCTATGAATGTGTATTGTCTTAGTAAGGTATGCAATTAATGTAAAGGAACACATTGTAACAGGCTTTATAAAAGGATTGTATTTCTTGCTAGTTCAATATTAGTGACATTAACAAGAAGAGTTGCGAGGAATGAAGAGAGCAGCTTAAAAGATCTGTACTTTAAGTGGGAGAAAATGATATGATTTCGATATATTATAATCTATAATATGGTTTTCTAATTGTACCTAATGTTATTGAAAGAGCTATGGGGTATTACATTTCTATCGAGCCTACAATAGAAATTATGGCTGAAGATACAATAGATAAGACAGGCAGTGCAATTAGAAGATGGGAACGGAATAATAGGGGAGGCTATTTGAGAAAAGCAGAGGAAAAAGTGGGAGGGATGTAAATTTTGAGAAGCATACAAATGAATACAGAGCGTTTGACTATCCGCTATATCGAAGAAAATGATTGGAAAAGTATTCAGTCTATCTGGCTGGATTTTAAACAGTCGGAATATGTTATCTATGATAATTATAAAGAGACGAATTCAGAGAGTGTAAAGCAGAGAATTGCCAAGTGGACACAGTTTACCCAAAGCGGAATTGAACATATATTTTTTACCGTGTGTCTTGGAAATGAAGTGATAGGTTATGTTTCGTTGAATATTGAAGGCGATGGTTATGAGATAGGCTATGGATTTCTTGATAAGGTTCATGGAAAGGGCTATGCAAGAGAAAGTATCACGGCAATTCTGGATTACATGAAAAAACTGGGAGTGAAAAGAATCGTTGCGAGAACAGCGTTGAAGAATGTACCCTCTGTCAGATTGCTTGAAAGTCTGGAATTCAAATTAACAGGCACGGAACAGATTTCTTTTTATCAAGACAGTGAAGGTAAGGATATTTATTTTGAAGGCGGAATTTTTGATAGGATGTTATAATGGGTATGAAATAAAAAAGTGCAAGGAGAGACGTTTATGTTGACCTTGCAAATGGTGCTGTATCTGTTTGTTGCGTTTTTGATAGCGGGAATTGTGGTGCTGATTGGCAAGATATAAAGGGGATAGCAGGGAGCATATGATTGCGGAAGCGGTTAATTATATAAAGAATATTTTCCAAAATGATTTCAGTGGGCATGATTATTTTCATTCATTGCAAGTGTATCGTGTGGCCAGAGCAATCGCAGAGCAGGAAAATGCGGATAGGGAGATTGTTTCGAAGATTGGGATGGTTAAAGAAGAATATCAGGGGTACGTTACCATCTCAGTCGATCATTTTTATGAGAAGTTATTTTTGTTGAAGGATATGATGAATACGAATACCGGAAAGAAAATCGCTGAGAAACGAGAAGAATTCATGAGAGCATACGTGGATGAGTTCATGGCAGAGTGGGATGGAAAGGATGCGGACTATGAAGTTGAAGAACATTTTGATCGTGGTTAAGGATATTGAACAGTCGAAACGATTTTACCATGATCTGTTTGGTTTGGATGTGGTACTTGATAATGACGGCAATGTGATCTTGACGGAAGGACTGGTGCTTCAGGATGAACAGATCTGGAGCAGATTTATAGAAAAAGATATCATTCCAAAGAGTAATGCATGTGAACTGTATTTTGAAGAGCGGGATATTGAAGCATTTGCAGAAAAACTAGAAAAGCTATATCCGTCTATCCAATACGTGAACCGTCTTATGGAGAATAGCTGGGGACAAAAAGTGATCCGTTTTTATGATTTAGATGGTAATTTGATTGAAGTGGGGACACAGATGGTATAGAGTGAAAAAAGAAGAAGCACTGATGGTTGACGATGGAAAGTTGACGGACATTGAAGGTGCACTCGGCGTAGGCTGGCGGGCATGCTGGTTTCATGATAAGAAATACATTATGATAGAGGGGAAGGAACAATGTCGTTAGAAAAAGCTGAAAGATATCTGGAACATAAAGGAATGCTTGACCGCGTGATCAGGTTAAAAGAGTCTACTGCAACTGTGGCAGAGGCAGCAGAAGCGTTGGGCGTGGAGCCGGGGATGATAGCGAAGACCATGTCATTTCTGCAGGATGGACAGGCGGTACTGATTCTGACAGAAGGAACAGCGAGGATCGATAATCGCAAATATAAGGATGCATTTCACATGAAGGCGAAAATGATTCCGTTTGAAGAGGTAGAGCAGTGGATCGGACATGTGCCGGGCGGTGTATGTCCGTTTGGAATCCGGGATGGCGTGGAAGTTTATCTGGATGAGAGTTTGCGTCAGTTTGAGACGGTTTATCCGGCAGCAGGAGATGACCATAGTGCGGTTAGATTATCTGTAGATGAATTAGAACAGATTGCCGGAGCAAAAGGATGGGTAGATGTGTGCAAGGAGGCGTAAAGTAAAAATGAATGAGATTATGGAGAGTCTGTATCAGAGAAAGTCTATGAGAGCCTATGAGGACAGGGAGATTCCGGAAGAAATGAAGAAGCTGATCCTGAAAGCAGCATCGCAGGCACCGACAGCGGGATGTCAGCAATTATATACAATTCTTGATATTACGGATCAGAAATTAAAAGAAGCGTTATCGGAAAGCTGCGACCATCAGCCGTTTATTGCAAAAGCACCGATGGTATTAGTGTTCTGTGCTGATTGTAAAAAATGGTATGATGCATACCTGGAAGCAGGATGTGAGCCGAGAAAACCAGGCGTCGGGGATCTGATGCTTGCGGTAACGGATACAGTAATCGCAGCGCAAAATGCGGTAGTTGCAGCAGAGAGTTTTGGATTAGGATCCTGCTATATCGGTGATATTATGGAAAACTGTGAAGAACAGCGGAGATTGCTATGTCTTCCTGATTATGTATTTCCGGCAGCAATGTTGGTATTGGGATGGCCGACGGAACAGCAGAAGCAGCGTCCGAAGCCGGAACGGTGTGAACAGAAGCATATCGTGCATGAGAATACATACCGCGATATGGACGGAGAAGAATTACGTGAAATGTTTGCATACAAATGTAAAAACCGTACATATGAAGAGTGGTGTAATGCATTTTGTAATCGTAAATATAACTCTGATTTTTCCAAAGAAATGAGCAGATCAGTTGAAAAATATCTGGAACAGTTCGGATTATAATCATATGAATAGAGACCTCCTGACAGTGCCGGGAGGTCTCGTCTGTTGTGAAGAAGTTTAACTATTTAATATTTTTACTTTTATATGCGCCGGGTATACATTTTTATATCGATAGACACTGAGCACGATACCGAGCAGTCCATAGCATGTTATGATATAACTTCCACCGGAAGATATGAACGGCAGGAATGTCACCGTTGGTGGAAAGATACCGATATTTTCCAATACATTGATTAGAAGGCTCATGAGAAATACCATGCCGCAGCCACATCCCATCAGCATACCTAACTGATTCTTTTGTCTGATAGCGGTGTTAAAAATGCCAAATACTAATGCCGCTAAGATACAGCACAGCAGAACCGCAGGCAGGATTCCGTACATTGAAGTCAGACAGGTCAGGATATAATCGGAGTAAAATCCAGGCAGAGCTTCTGCGATATTCATGCCGTTATTTCCAACGAAATTGCTGGATGACAGGAAGTCTTGCAGCATCAGCTGTATATAGTTTTCGCTGCCGGAGGAAAACATTGCCTGTAAACGTGCCATCTGGTATGGTGAAAAACGTTGTTGCCAATACAATACCAGAATAAGTACGACCGGTGCGATTGTGAAAATACTCCAGATTGTACAGAGTGATAATGCTTTCTGTACATGAAACCAGCCCTTTCGAACCGCAATGGTCAGCATGACGAGCATGGATACTAACATCAGTCCGGCGGTCATCACAGATGGCAGATATAATACCAGCCAGGCAGGAATGATCATCCACAGAAGAGACTTGACAAGTCCTGCATATCCGGTTCCGCGGTATTTATAAAGGATACCTCCGTAAATGGGAATGTAGAGTAGCATCAATGCCTGAATAGGAATACGGAAGCCTCCAAATAATCCAGATGAAATAAAGTAATGCATACCATTTATTACATTTCCGAAGAGCAGCGTTGAGCAGCACATGGCAATTAATATAGCTGCGATTATCTTAGAAAATCTTGCCAGTAATGTATAATCTAAAAAATATAAAATCATCATGACTACGACTCCGGTTATTACATGGAATGCATATCTGGGTGCCATAGCTGTTCCGTCTCCGGTTACATACAGATCGATCGCCATATGGATCAGGATGCCGATGACACTGATCATAGAGATGATGAGTAACAGCTTCCATGCAATCTGAGGCTTATGGATCCGATCAAGAGACAGTCCGGCTTCAACCGGATCACCCATATCTTTTACCGCTTCTTTTTCGGCATCAGTGCGATTTAATCCAGCAGATATATTTGCTTCAATCTGATCTTCGATATGATCCTGCAGTTCCTGACGGATGTAAGGTCTGGCTTTTTTACATCGGATCTGTTCCAATACTATCTTCAAATATTCATCCATAAGTTATACCTCCAATGCAAGTACATGTTCAACTGCGGTTGCATATTCTTTCCATTCTGCGGTTTTCTTTTCCAGAAGTCCTTTACCATCTTTGGTAAGTGAATAATATTTTCTCGTCTTCCCACCAGCTGCCTGTTCGTATACGGTGAGTAGTCCTTTATCTTCCAGACTGTGAAGAAGCGGGTATAAAGTGCCGGCTTTCATTTCAAATACATTCTGTGATTTCTGACGTAGAGTGTCGATCATTTCGTAGCCGTACATATCCTTTTCGGATAATAATTTTAAAATAAGCATTGTCATACTTCCTGAAACTAATGATTTTTCAATAGCCAATTGATTCACCTCCCATTAATATATCGATAATCTATATATTGGTCATCTATATAATAAGCGAACAGATATGCAGTGTCAAGGGTTTTTTAAATGATTAAATTGGTATATAATTGATGTCAGGATTGTGGGAGCATGAAACGCGAAACAATCCGTAGACATCATTTGAGTAGAATACAAAAAATGAAAGGAATTAAGATACCAATGATACAGGACATTTATCCACACAAATTACACAATGAATACAATCCGTCTGCCAGAGTGCAGGAAAGCAGTCCTATTTTAAATATTTCTAATGGGAAAGTACTGGTTCACACAGAGCAGTTTGATAACGGCATCGTAGCAGTTCCTCTGAAAAAGGAACTGCCGGAGGAATTAGAATATACCTATCTTTTTAAAGTGGACGACAGAGAATATTTTCTGTGGAATGAAGAACTTTCGGAAGATTCGATACCAGAGGGATATTCATACATTGAGGAAAGAAGTATACGTAAAGAAAGCAAGGGTCCTTGTGAGGAAGTCTTTGCAGTTACGACAGCGAAGCATCTGTCAGATTGGTACAGAGATACCTGCTTTTGCGGAAGATGCGGCACGAAGATGGTGCCTCATGATAAGGAACGTGCAATGAGCTGTCCGTCTTGTGGATATATAGCGTATCCAAGAATTATGCCGGCGGTTATCGTGGGTGTGAAAAATGGAGATAAATTATTACTTACCAAATATCGCACCGGATTTGCACATAATGCGCTGATTGCCGGTTTTACAGAGATTGGAGAAACGGCAGAAGAAACGGTTATGCGTGAAGTAATGGAAGAAGCCGGAATTAAGGTCAAAAATATCCATTATTATAAGTCGCAGCCGTGGGGAACTGCGAATGACCTTCTCCTTGGGTTCTACTGTGAAGTAGATGGGGATGATACCATTACCATGGACCGCCATGAGTTAAAATATGCGGAGTGGGTACAGAGAGAAGAGATTGTGCTTCAACCGGGTAACTTTAGCCTGACGAATGAGATGATGCGCAGATTTAAAGAAGGGTATGAAGTATAAATTATATATATAAATTGGGATTAAAAGAACAGGGTACTTGAAACTCCAAGCACCCTGATGTATAATTTACTCAGAAAGTGAATCGGATGTGAATCCGATTTGCCCTCGATTAAAAATGAATTAAAAGAATGACATCCTTAACTTTGAGCGGTAGGGGATGTCATTTCTTTTTATTATTATGATTATCTATGTAAGATAGAGCCGCAAAAATTACTAGCAATAAAGTGAGAACTTCCATTGTGTTCATAGGGCATCACCCTCCTTTATAGAATAGAGGGCATCTGATAAGTGGAAAAACATCCTGCCTTCGTTTCGATTATACGATATGAGTATAACATAAATGCATTTGGTACACAAGCAATTAGTGACAATTGGTTACCATACCTGTTTTTTGTGTTATAATATATTATAAACGAGATGGACAGAGTATAAGTTGTTTGAATTTATGCTGCCATTTTTATAAATATTGATTGCACAAAATTGGAATTGCAGGAGGTGCAGGATATGATTATATACTTTTCGGGAACAGGAAACAGCCGTTACATTGCGAATCGGATCGCAGATAATATTCGTGATGAATTGATTGATGCAAACGATAAGATTAAGAGACGTGACACAAGAACTATAAAAGTGAATGACCGTCTTGTTGTCGTTACACCGACATATGCATGGAGAATTCCATGGCTTGTACGGGATTGGATTAGAAAAACACATTTTCAAGGTGTCAGGCAGGTGTGGTTTGTAATGAGCTGTGGTGCTGAGATTGGTAATGCGGCAAAATATAATCGGCTGTTGTGTGAGGAAAAGGACTTTGATTATATGGGAACAGCACAAATTGTGATGCCTGAAAATTATATTGCGCTGTTTCATACACCTGAAACGGAGAAAGCAAGACAGATCGTATCGGATGCGGAACCTGTGATAGATAATGTGTGCAGACAGATTGTGACCGGACATGCATTTGCAGCACCTCGCAATAATCTGTATGACCGTGTTATGAGCGGACCTGTAAACAGGCTGTTTTATCCTTTATGCGTAAAAGCTAAAGCATTTCATGTCAGTGATGATTGTATTGGATGTGGAAAATGTGTAAAGCTATGTCCGTTAAATAATATCACATTGGAAAATGGTAAGCCGGTCTGGGGCAGAAAATGTACACATTGTATGGCGTGCATTAGTTACTGTCCGGAGAAGGCAATTGAGTACGGTAAAAAGAGTTCGGAGAAGGAAAGATATTACTTTGAAAAGTTAATCTGTTGCTATTCGAAAATAGAAATGATAAAATAATAATAGATAAAATATTGTATAAAACAGTGTAAATCAAGCGATTTTGGATAAAATATTATCTACTGATAAAGAGGTGAAAACACATGGAACAATTGCTGTGGGAAACAGCGGAAGAGTTGGATCAGAAGCTGGCACAAAGGATAAGAAATATCAGAAAACGACGTTCCATTTCCCAGGAGAAACTATCTGCTATGAGTGGCGTAAGCTATGGTTCCATCAAAAGATTTGAAGCGACTGGACAGATTTCTCTGATCTCCCTGACCAAGATTGCCATGGCTTTGGATATTGCGGATGAACTTAGGAGTATTTTTACGCAGGTATCATATAAGAATATTCAGGAGGTTATTAATGAAACCAAATAATGCATTGCAGGTTCTCTACGATGGGAGGCTCGTTGGAACGCTGGCTATGACCGCAGATCATAAAGTGGCATTTCAATATAGTGAAGAATGGTTGGAGTATGGATTCCCAATCAGTCCATTTTCTCTTCCAATGAAAAATCAGGTTTTTGTTCCAAACAAAGACTATTTTGATGGACTTTTTGGAGTGTTTGCAGACAGTTTGCCAGATAATTGGGGAAGATTGCTGTTGAGCCGGCTGTTGCGAGCCAATGGGCAAAATCCGGATAAACTTACGGCTTTGGACCGGTTGGCTATTGTTGGAACTGCAGGAATGGGGGCGCTTACCTATTATCCAGAAAAGGAAATACAGGAAAAACAGGATCATAGTAATCTGGATGAACTTGCGGAGCAATGTCAGAAACTGTTGAATACAGAGTATTCCGATAAACTGGATGAATTATACCGCCTGGGAGGTACCAGCGGCGGAGCCAGACCGAAAATCATGACAATCATTGAGGGGGAAGAATGGATTATTAAATTTTCAGCCCATGTAGATGGAAGGAATGCAGGAAAGATGGAATATGACTATTCCTGCTGTGCCAGACAATGTGGCATTACCATGAGCGAAACCAGATTATTTCCATCGGACAAATGTGAGGGGTATTTTGGAACCAAACGATTTGACAGAGTGATGGATAACGGCGGTCAAAAACGAATCCATATGCTGACTGCCGCTGCTCTTCTGGAATTAGATTTTGAACAGCCGAGTCTGGATTACCATAGTTTGATGAAGCTGACGAAAATATTAACCAGAGATCATCCAGAAGATGTGAAAAATATGTTCCGCAGGATGTGCTTTAATGTATTTGCGCATAACCGTGATGATCATTCTAAAAATTTCACATATTTATACCATGAAGCAGAGGATTGCTGGCGGTTGAGTCCGGCATATGATCTCACTTATAGTAATACTTATTACGGAGAACATACAACTACCGTTGATGGAAATGGGCGCAATCCTGGAGAAAAAGAGATTCTGGCAGTCGGCGTCGCCGCTGGGATGGAGAGAGCGGAATGTAAGAGGATCATGAACCAGATCGAGGATTGCGTGAATCAGATGCTGGGGAAATATCTTATGTAGGGAAAAAGGGTATAAATCGGATTTGAGGTGACAGATTATGACAATTGCAGAGATTATGAAGAAAATGATAACTTTTTCGAATGGAAATATACATGATATTGATCATTTTTTGCATGTGTGGTCGTATGCAAAAATGATTGGCGAACTGGAACAGATAGACCCAGAGACGCAGTATATTCTTGAAGTGGCAGCGATTACGCATGATATTGCCTGCCCGTTATGCAGGGAAAAGTATGGCAATACCAATGGCAAGTATCAGGAAGAAGAAGGAATCCCATTAGTGACAGATTTTCTGTCAGATACAGGCATGACGAAAGAACAGATTGAGCGTGTGGCATATCTGGTAGGACATCATCATACATACACGGATATTGATGGAATCGATTATCAGATTCTGATAGAAGCAGATTATATTGTGAATGCCTGTGAAAGTGGATATAGTAAACAGAATATCAGTGATTTTATGGATAAGATTATGAAGACAGCAAGCGGTAAAACGATTGCGAAAGAGGTGTTTCATGTCTGAGTGTTATGAGGAAGAACAGACTATGATGACAAGAGAGGAAGCACTGGAATTTGGTATGTCATTTCCAAATGTATATGAAGAAAGACCGTTTCGTGATCCGAATTGGCAATTGGTGAGAGTTAAGGGAAGCAAAAAAGCTTTTTTATGGATTTATGAGCGCGAAGGTTATACAAATCTGAATGTGAAAGTTGATCCGGAATGGAGAGACTTCTGGCGGAATACATATGATGCTGTGATCGCAGGATATCATCAGAATAAGGAGCATTGGAATACCATTATTCTGGATGGTACGATACCGGATAAAGAGATTCAGAGAATGATATCAGAGAGCTATGATCTGGTCACGGACAGTCCGACAAAACGGATATACGAAGCGGTCAAACGGATTCCCCAAGGCCATGTTGCGACATATGGGAAGATTGCAGAGATGGCAGGCAATCCTCGGATGTCAAGAGCGGTGGGGAATGCGCTTCATAAGAATCCGGATCCTGAGCATATTCCATGCTTCCGGGTGGTGAATTCCAAAGGAGAACTTGCCGGAGCATTTGCATTTGGCGGAGGCAATGTACAGAAAGAATTGCTGGAAGCGGATGGAGTCGAAGTGATTGATGGGAAAGTTAATCTTGAAAAGTATGGGATATAATACCGTGAAATGTGTCGGTTAGATTACGGAGGTACAGAAAGATGAAAATCAGATCAGTTGCAGTACTCGGAGCAGGGGCAGTTGGAGCTTATATAATCTGGGGTGTTTCAAAATGTAAGGATATCAAACTTGGCGTGATCGCAGAAGGAGAACGCGCGGAGCGTCTGACGCGGAATGGTTGTATGATCAATCAGGAAACCTATCATCCGGAAGTATGGACACCGGAAGAAGCCAAGGGTGTAGATTTAATTATTGTAGCATTGAAATATGGTGCATTGCCGGGAGCTCTTGACAGTTTGCGAAGAAGTGTGGGAGAGCATACGACTGTAATGAGTCTTATGAACGGAATAGACAGCGAGGAACTGATCGCGGCAGAAATCGGCGCGTCGCATGTATTACCATCGCTGATTAAAATAGCATCTCACAAAGAAGGAACCGGTTACTGTTTTAATCCGGAAACTACGATTGGGATTATATTTGGTGAACTTGAAGCACCATATTATAGCGCACGGGTGCGGGCGATAGAAGAGTTATTTGAAAATGCAGGAATGCGTTACCGTATTACGGAAGATATAGAGGCTGAAATCTGGAGCAAGTTCCGGTTAAATGTTTCTAACAATCTGCCTCAGGCAGTTTTGGGAGCGGGAGTAGGATGTTACCAGGACAGTGTACACATGAGAGCCATTAGTACAGGACTTCGTAGAGAACTGGAAGCGGTTGCGGAAGCGAAAGGGATTGATCTGAGTAAAGCAGATACATCATCTAACCATGGAAGTGCCGTACCACCGACAGCCAGATATTCTACGTTGCAGGATCTGGATGCCGGCCGCCATACGGAGATTGATATGTTTTCAGGAGCACTCATGCGCATGGGACAAGAACTTGGCATTCCGACGCCGTATAACGAATATACCTATCATATGATCAAAGCACTGGAAGAGAAGAATGACGGGAAATTTGATTACACTGGGCAGAGCAGTGAGACAACCTGTGCAAAATAAAAGGGGGAAGCTTATGATATTAACTACTGAGAGACTGATTCTTCGTCCGTGGAAAGAGACTGATGCAGAGAGCCTTTATGAATACGCAAAAGATCCGGATATCGGACCAAGTGCAGGATGGCCGGTGCATCAGAATATTGCGGAAAGCCGTGAAGTAATACAAAATGTATTTCAGGGAAAAGAGTGCTATGCAGTCTGCGAAAAGGGAACCGATCGGGCAATCGGTGCGATTGAATTGAAACTGAATGGCAGTACAGATATGACAGAGCAGGACAAAGAGTGTGAGCTTGGATACTGGCTTGGAAAGCCATTCTGGGGTAGAGGTTATATACCTGAGGCGGCGGAAGAACTGATCCATCGTGGATTTGAAGACCTCGGAATGACAACAATCTGGTGCAGATATTATGATGGGAATGAAAAGTCTAAAAGGGTACAGGAAAAGCTTGGATTTTTATATCATCATACCTGTGACGAAGTGCCGGTACCGTTGTTAAATGAAGTACGAGTGGAACATACAAATTATATGACGGGAAATCAGTGGAAAATGCGACATGAACGAAGGGAGAAAATTAAAATGTTCAGACCAATCAGAAGAAAGAAACGTATGATTTCAGAGAAAGATGCAAAGAAACTGCTGTTACACGAAAAACGGGCAGTCCTGGCAGTAAATGGGGATGACGGGTATCCATTTGCATTTCCGATTAATTATTTTTATGAACCGGAGAGTGAAAAGATTTATTTTCATGGAGCGAAAGCGGGACACAAAGTAGATGCGCTGAAAAAGGATGATAAAGTATGTTTTACAGTCTATGGAAATGAAAAGCATGAAGAAGGTGACTGGGCACCGTATCTGCAGAGTGTGGTTATATTTGGCAGATGCCATCTGATTGAAGATAGTGGGATTACAGAGGCAAAGGTACGGGAGCTTGCTGAAAAATATTATCCAACAAAAGAAGAAATAGATGCCGAGATAGCAGCGGATATCAAAGCAGTACAGCTCTATGAGATTACGATTGAACATATGAGTGGCAAACAAATCCACGAAAAATAAAACCTGCTGCTTATTGCAGAATGCATGAGAAAACGGGGCGTGGCAGCTATTGTTAGCTTCCACGCTCCGTTTATTATAGTTGTTATAGAGGCTCTGATTTGTGCCATTCATTTAAAACTGCTTCTGATAGTTTCCTTTGTTAATTCTTTTGACAGTTGTTTTAAAGTCTGCTTGCCGTAATCTGCCCGATCGTTGTTTCCTTGTTCGTGCTCCACAATAATTTTTCCTATATTCCAGTAAGTAGATAGTAATTCAGTATAACACAAAAATAAAGTTAAAAATAATGATACGTATTTCTCTTCCGCACAATAAATGTCACAGTAACGCACAGTGTCAGCAGTTCCGCAACGGTAATGGAATACCAGATTCCGTTGATGCCAAAGATCAGCGGCAGAATCAGAATGGCTGCCATCTGGAATACCAGTGTCCGCAGGAAAGAGATTAATGCGGATAGCAGACCATTGTTCAATGCGGTAAAGAACGCAGAACCGTAGATGTTAAATCCGTTGATCAGGAAAGCAAAGCAGTAGATTCGGAATCCCATGCGTGTCAACTCGAAGAGTGCCGGATCATAGCCAACGAACAGGGATGCCAGTGGTGATGCGATCAGCTGAGCCAGTACAAATAGCGATATTGCCCAGGTGCTGATCAGACGGACACTTTTGTGGAACAGATTCTTCAATTCATCGTGGTTTGCAGCACCGTGATGATAGCTGACCAACGGTGCACTTCCGATAGAGTAACCAAAATAAATGGCGGCGAAGATGAAATTAACATACATGATCGTACCATAGGCAGCAACGCCGTCCTCACCTGCGAATTTCATAAGCTGTAGATTATACAGCGAGTTGACTAGCGAACTTGACAGGTTAGTCATAAGCTCGGAAGAACCATTGGTACAGGTCTTTAATAAAACTTTTGGGTAAAAATGTGTTTTTCCAAGCTTCAGCAGGCTGGAATTTTTGTGCCCAAAGTAGAAAATCGGAAAGATACCTCCGATCAATTCGCCACAGACAGTAGCAATCGCGGCACCTGCAAGTCCCCAATGCAACACGGCTACGAACAGAAAATCCAGAAGCATGTTGGTAACACCGGCAATTACAACAACGCGCAGACCGAGGTGCGGCTTTTCGGCAGCTACAAAGAAGCTCTGGAATACATTCTGCAGCATGAAACAGGTCAGTGAGATGCAGAGAATTCTTCCGTACAGAACACAGTTTTTCAGTAGCTCACCGCGGGCTCCAAGGATAATTGCGACAGGACGCATTGCAAATGCACTGAGTATGGCGATGATCAGCCCGCCGGCCAGTGTAATATAGACCAGCATGGAAAAATATTCATTGGCTTTTTCTTTTTTACCTTCTCCAAGAGTTTTCGCAACGAGAGCACTGCCTCCGGTACCGATCATGAATCCAAGCGCACTGATACCCATAAGAAACGGCATCATCAGATTGATTGCCGCAAAGGCACTTTTCCCAACAAAGTTGGATACAAACAGACCATCCACAACGCTGTAAATGGATGTAAAGATCATCATTACGATGGATGGCAATACAAAGCGTAATAATTTGCGATAAGTGAAATGTTCCGACAATTGGATGTTCATAATTATAAATCCTCCGAATATGAAGATAATCCCTGGCGTAAATACTGTAAATTATAGTCCGAAATCGTATTCGCGTCAATGGAAAAATAATAAAAGTGAAATTGAAAATGGTTTTCACATTTAGTTGACAAAAGTAATTGTTGTGATAAAATAAGGACTGTTTTCAAGAAAAAGCTATATGAGGAGCGGATATGAAGAAGAAATATTATATATTTGGCATTTTGTATTTGGTAGCGATTGTTTTTATAATGAATGATACCTGGCTGTATACTACTCCAATTGCAAAGTTGACGAAAGTTGAGACAACCAGAGAAGTAGAAGGAAAAAGCACCCGGGGAACAGCAGAGAAGAAATATAGCCAAAAGATGCAGGGGATTATTTTAAATGGTGAAAAAAAGGGAAAAACAGTGCATTTTTCCAATGAGTATACATATACAGAAATGTTAAAGCAGAAATATCACAAAGGAGATAAAGTATTTGTAAGTGGTTCTGGAATCAAGGGAGTAAAACGGGATACAGAGCTTGTAATGCTGTTGGGAATTTTGATTTTCGTACTTGTGGAAGCGGCAGGACGAAAAGGGATATTAACGATAATAACAGTTGGAATCAATATTATGATATTTGCGGTGTTTTTCCTGAAAGCAGATAATACATCAAATGTGGTGGCAATCTGTAATAAAATCGTTATTCTATTTGCCATAGTGACATTAGTTGGTTTGAATGGCGTGAATAAGAAGACGTGGGCGGCATTGTTGTCAACCTTATGTGTGCTTGTATTGATCATGGGGATGTTTGATTTGGTTATCAGACATGTACAGGAACTGGATTACTCAACGATGGAATATCTGGGAAGCATTGATAATCCGGATGATATGTTCCATGCGGAAATATTGTTATCCGGATTGGGTGCCATTATGGATGTTGCCGTCGCTATAGCAGCGGCGTTAGGTGAAATCGTAAAACAGAAACCGGATGTCACATTTCTTGAACTTTTTAAATCAGGAAGAAAAATAGGCTATGATATTATGGGGACGATGATTAATGTGTTGCTATTTGTATTTGGCAGTGGTTTGATTCCCACTTTTCTGATTCGAATGAATAATGATATCCGGTTTGTAACGATTGTTAAATTGTATATTCCCTGTGAGTTGTGTCGCTTTTTGGTTGAAAGTATAGGAATTGTATGGACGATCCCGGTTTCGATATTTATTACAGCCATTTTTATGAAACTGTCTGTGAAAAAAAGGAGAAAATCATGATAGGTATACTTGGTTTGATTTTATTGTTTTCTGTTATAATTGTTGGAGGCGAGAGAGGTGCGATATCATTGATTGCTCTATGTGGTAATCTCCTGCTTCTTAGCTTGAGCATTTTTCTTATGGCAATTGGTGTACCTTCACTGTTGGTTACAATCGGAGCGAGTGGAGCCGTTTCTTGTATTACCTTATTTTACCAAAATGGTTCGAATATAAAAACGTGGAGTGCATTTGTTGCTGTTGTGGTCACAATGAGCGTGTTATTTGTTTTTATTTATGGTGTTGTGTGGAGAACGGAAATTGGAGGTCTGAATGAGATACAGGCGGTAGGAGAAGATGTGCTTTATTATTACAATGTAAATTTAGGTATTAGCATGAAAAATGTTATGGCATCTATCATCATATTAAGTACATTGGGAGCGGTACTGGATATGTCTCTTACAGTTACGGTATCTGTATATGAGGTGAAGAACCATAAACCGGATATTACGATTACAGAAATGATTAAAAGTGGCATGCATATTGGTAGTGAAGTGATTGGAACGACGGTGAATACGTTACTTTTTGCATATCTTGGTGAATCATTACTTCTTTTTTCATATCTGAAGATGCAAAAGTACTCAATGGAGCTGCTGTTGAATTCGAAAATTTTGTTTCAGAATTGCGTATCTATGTTTTTCGGAGCGATTGCGTGTGTGCTTGTGATGCCAATTTCCGCAATATTACTTGCTAAAATGGCATGGTTAGAAGAGTTAGAATAGAAGTTTAAAGTGTGACAGGAGGTCGTGGTTTATGATAGACGGACATATTCATTATATAGAATACATGGGAGCAGACCGGTTAAACCAGATTGTGGAAGAATATCATTATGACGGAATCGCATTGCAATGCATTCCGGACAGTGCGGGACGTGAGACACTGGATGATGCATTCCGTTATCGGGAACAGTGTCCGATGCCGGTCTATATATTTGGAGGAATCAGAAGAGAACTATACCGACTGCCTGAAGATGAACTTAAGACAGCACTTGTGTCGGAAGCGCGAAATCTTATGACAAAGGGCTGTACAGGAATCAAGATGTTAGAAGGTAAGCCAAATATTCGCAAATATTATCCAATTCCGGATTTTGATCAGTCGGTGTGGGAGGATTACTGGGCATATCTGGAACAGGAGCAGATACCGGTGTATATGCATGTGAATGATCCGGAAGAATTCTGGGATGCGTCGCAGGTAACAGAATTTGCGAAGAAGGCGGGTTGGTTTTACGATGAGACCTATGTGAATAATGAAGATCAATACCGGCAAATGCAGAACGTATTGGAGCGGCATCCAAAGCTTCGTATCTTATTCCCGCATTTTTATTTTATGTCCAGGCAGTTACCGAGATTATCAGAGTTATTGGATCAATTTGAGAATGTAAGGATTGATATTACACCGGGAAGTGAACTGTTCTATAACCTGTCGGAGGACAGAGAGCATGCAACCCGATTTTTTGAAAAATATCAGGACAGGATCTGCTACGGATCTGATATCGGAGCCAGGGTACTGGTAGCAGAAGAACCGAAGCTGTTATCTATGGAAGAAAGCCGGTCAAGAATACGGCTGATCACGGAATTTCTGGAGACTAAGGGTGACTATCCGCTGAGACCAGACGGCTACTATATCAGTGCAACAGACCGCACCATGCATGGACTGGGACTGGATAACAAGATGTTGGATAAGATTTATAATGAGAATTTTTTACACTTTATCAAGGTAGAATAAGGCAGAAAACATTGGATAAAATAGCTGCTGCGAAAGAGGCAGATGTATAAAAATAGAAAATCATTCCATACTAAGCCATAACACAAGGCTTAAGCTATGGAAGGTGGACAGATATGATTCAGAGAACAAAGGGAGCCCAGAGCATAGTATTTGCCGAGGCTCCTTATATTATGAGCAGTGCATCAGTAGTGGGAAAGAAAGAGAGTGAAGGGCCATTAGGAGAGTTATTTGATACATTTGATGAGACCAACCTTTTTGGGGAGGAGACCTGGGAACTGGCAGAAGGCGTTATGCAGAGGGAAGCGTGTGTGCGCGCACTTCATAAGGCTAATGTAACACCAGAGCAGGTACGCTATCTTTTTGGCGGTGATCTGCTGCGTCAGGGGATTGCTACATCGATGGGAGCAGAAAGTTTGCAGATTCCGTTGTTTGGATTGTTCGGAGCCTGTTCTACATCCGGCGAGGCACTGGCACTTGCGGCTATGTGCGTGGCAGCTGGATATGGAGAACGGATGCTCGCTGTGACATCCAGTCATTTTGGAACGGCAGAGAAGGAATTTCGGTTTCCATTAAGCTATGCAAACCAGAGACCCTTGTCTGCACAGTGGACGGTGACCGGAAGCGGTGCATTTCTGGTCGGCAATAAGAAAAGCAATGTGAAAATCGCAGGACTTACGATAGGGAAAATCGTGGACTATGGGTTAAAAGATTCCCAGAATATGGGAGCCTGTATGGCTCCGGCAGCTGCGGATACGATTGCAGTGAATCTGAAAGATATGGGACGCAGTCCAGAAGATTATGACCGGATTATAACAGGAGATCTGGGATACGTAGGGCAGAGCATTCTGCTGGATCTGATGCGGAAGCGGAAGATTGATCTGACGCAGAATCATATGGACTGTGGCATGACAATCTTTAATCAGCAGACCCAGGATACGCATTCCGGCGGCAGTGGATGTGGCTGCGCAGCAACGACGCTTGCAGCATATATTTTACCAAAGCTCAGAACCGGAGAATGGAAACGTGTATTATTTGTTCCGACAGGTGCGCTCATGTCAACTGTCAGTTACAATGAAGGCGAGAGCGTGCCGGGAATCGCTCATGGAATTGTACTGGAACACGAGCCGTCCGGTAAGAAACAGGAGGTGGAGTAAATGGATTATGTAAATGCATTCTGGGTGGGTGGACTGATCTGCGCATTCGTTCAGATTCTGCTGGATCGAACCAAGCTGATGCCGGGACGCATTATGGTACTGTTAGTGTGCAGTGGAGCAGTACTCGGATTCTTTGGCGTATATGAACCATTTCAGAAATATGCGGGAGCAGGTGCAAGCGTACCGTTGCTGGGATTTGGCAATACGCTGTTTTGTGGTGTAAAAGAAGCGGTAGAAAAAGATGGCGTGATCGGGATCTTCACAGGAGGATTCAAAGCCAGCGCAGCCGGAATCGCAGCCGCGCTGATCTTTGGGTATCTGGCATCCTGGGTATTCGAGCCACAGATGAAGAAATAAAAACGACCCTAATCCATGATCAGATGTCCTTTTTTCATGAGTGAAAAGGTCAGATCTAACAGAGCTTTTGCAGAAACGAGTGCTGAATCGGCACCTTCTGTGAGGGCTTCTTTTATTTTACTCGCAAATGTATCCCGCATATCTCCGGAAATATCCGATGGAATGCATTGTCCCTGTTCCAGCAGGAGCCACAGAAAAGCAGTGTCTGCGGAAACAGGCTTCTGATACAGGATATCAACCTGTAGTTCAGCATTCAGCCCCGGAATAGCAGACTGGTGAGGCATGAAATAAGTCCTGCCATTAAAAATGCCGAGCTTTGCGCGAGTAATCAGTTTCTGCTTCTCAAGCACCAGTCCGATTTCGTTGGAAAGTGCATTCAGATGTCGGTCTGACCAGCTACTGCAATAATCCTGCAGAAGTGAGGAGAGGTCGTTTGGTTCCATTTCCCTGATGTGTTCATAGAGCGGCTGAAACCATGCTCTGGTAAAATGGTCGACATCGTTTAGCCGGATCCGGCTATCGGTGATCGTGAGCAGTCCATTCTGTGTCATTTCCCAGAGGGCGGCTGTGAGCAGTCCGGTTACTTTTCGACAGTCATTGCCTGAAAGTTTACCTTTGCCCCGGACACTGTATACAAAATAAGCTTCGGTTATGGAAATATCATTCATAAGAGCATCTCCGTTCGTTTTTTGATTACTTTCATCATAACAGTTAGGTGAAGGATTGACAATCGGGAAAAATTCATAGAATATTAAGAAAATACTACCAATATTCTTTGGTATTTATCTGTATACTGGTGATATTCAATGGGGAGAGGAGGAAGTTATGAGGAAGGTTATAGAAGTGAAGCATCTGTATAAGCTGTACCGACTGGGTAATGAAGTAGTCCGTGCGCTGGATGGCGTGGATTTTAGCATATATGAAGGAGAGTTTTGTGCAATCGTCGGAACTTCCGGTTCCGGCAAATCCACATTATTAAATATGCTTGCAGGTCTGGAGAGACCCACAAAAGGAGAAGTGATCATCAGTGGTCATCATATTGAGAAGCTGAACGAAGAGCAGCTGGTTACATTTCGACGGGAGCATGTTGGCTTTATCTTTCAGTCCTTTCATCTGTTAGGAACGATGGATGCGCTGGAAAATGTAGCATTACCGCTTAGCTTTCGAGGGGAATCGAAAGAAAAAAGGCTGAAAAAGGCAGAAAAGATGCTGCGGTTAGTAGGACTTGAGAAGCATGCGAAGCATTTGCCGAAGCAGATGTCCGGCGGACAGCAGCAGCGAGTAGGTGTTGCAAGGGCATTGGTTGTAGAACCGGATATTATCTTTGCGGATGAGCCAACGGGAAATTTGGATTCTCATACATCAGAAGAAGTACTGCAGCTTATGCAAAAGGTGGTAAGAGAACAGCATATGACGCTTGTCATGGTGACTCATGATAATCATCTGGCGTCTTACGCGGACCGGGTATTTCATATTATAGATGGTAAGATTGTGAAGGTGGAGGACAATCGGGAATTGGCCGAAGCCGGGGGAGAAAAAGAAACGGAGGGTAAAGAGTAATGAAGAGAGTAAGCAGATGGCTGATGAGTTTGTGTATTGCAGCAATGCTTGTGGGGACAGTGGGGATACTGCCGGCAAAAGCAGCAGATGCAGTACTTAAAGTAACTACACCGGGGAATAAAGTACAGACCTATCAATATCAGAAAGCGCAGGATTTTGTACTGAATGTAGCGAACAACAGTGATCAGACACTGAAGAATATCAAGGTAGAACCGGTATTGAAAAAGAATACAGATAAATGGCCGTTCAAGACAGAGTATCAGAGCTATGAGGCATCCATCCCGGAGCTGAATGCAGGTGATAGCGGAAGCGTAAAGTTTAATTTCACGCAACGTGATGATGCGGGAGATAAGACATACCGTCTGACATTTGCAGTGACAGCGGAAAATGAAAGCGGCGAAAAAGTCTATGATGATAAAGTAACCTACAGTGTGAATACCAGTGCAAAACCGGAATCTCAGAAGGAGGATTCGAAGAGCGATAATTCAGGACAGTCAGCAGGTGGTTCCAATGATGGCGGAAACATGGATGCATATGCCGGCGGCGTAGACAATGGAGATGCGGTGTACAGTGGCGGCGGAGGCGGCGAAGCTTCCGGCAATGGTTCTGTTCCGAGAGTTATCGTGACCGGATTTACTACCAATCCTGCTGATGTAAAGGCAGGAAGTGATTTTACACTGACACTTCATCTGAAAAACACATCCAAATCCAGCAGAGTCGGCAATATGCTGTTTGAGCTGGAAGCACCGACAGAAGGCAGTGATGAGCAGACTACTGCACCTGCATTTTTACCATCGTCTGGTTCGAATTCCATTTATCTGGATGGAATTGCTGCAAATGGCACCGCAGATATATCAATCGATCTGAATGCGAAGGCAGATCTGGTACAGAAGCCATACAGCATTAATGTGAGTATGAAATACGAAGATTCCAATGCATCACAGATCGAGGCTTCTTCGAGCATATCCATTCCGGTGAAACAGGATGCAAGATTCGAATTCAGCGAATTTGAGATTACTCCGGAGAGCATAGCTATAGGTGAAGAGGCAAATGTATCCTGCAATCTGTATAATCTGGGACGAATTAAGCTGTATAATGCAAAAGCTATTTTCGAAGGCGAGGATATCAAGAAAAATGAAACATTTCTCGGCAATCTGGAGCCGGGTTCCAGTACTTCAATTGATGTGATGCTTGAGGGAATACAGGCAACACAGGGAGATGGACAGGTGAAGATGACACTTTCTTATGAAGATGAAGCAGGAACAGTGTCTACAACGGAACAGACATTTAATCTTACTGTAACTGAGGCGACAGATGATGCGGTGGTAGACGAGATGCCGGAAGAGAATACAACCGGTGGACTTCCGATTGTTCCGATCATTCTTGTGATTTTGATCATTGCAGGCATTGTGGCAGCAGTAGTGATCAAAAAGAAAAAGAAATCTCAGAAATTAGCAGAGGAAGAGGAGGATTTGCTGGATGAACTGGATGGACCTTCTGAGGATGAGCATCAATAATCTGAAGCGGAGAAAGCTCCGGACATTTCTGACCGTTCTCGGAGTCATGATCGGTACAACTTCTATTGTCGTTATGATCTCACTGGGGCTTGGGCTTCAACAGGCTATGCTGCAGGAAATTGAAGATGCCGGAGGGATGAATACGATTAATGTAACTGGTATCGCAAGCGGTGAAAGCATGTTTTATTCCGGTGATTCTTCCGATGAAGCCTCTGAAAAAAGGTTGAATGACAGTGCGGTTGCAGAACTAGCCAAATTGGATCATGTGACAAGTGTTTCACCGGAATATGATATGTCTGTGCTGCTGCTCAAAGGCGGCTATGAAGGATGGGCAGAACTGGTTGCTATGAAACCGGAGGATTTAAAGGCTTTGAAGCTGGATCTGAAAGAAGGCGGTCGACTGCCGAAATCGAACAGCGGCAATTTAGAGTTGATATATGGAAATGGAGTCATTACGAATTTTACAGATAAAAGTGGCACCAACAGCTATTATGAAACAGGAGAACTAGCAGATATTGATCTGGAAAAAGACAGCGTATTTCTGGTGTTAGATCAGGACGGATATTATGCAGCGCAGAATACACAGGCTTTTGGGACGACAGACGGTTCTGCTGACAGTGGCAGCAGTGATGGCAGTCAGACACAGAAGGCTGTCCAGAAACATGCGGTGAGAGCCTGTGGCGTGATAGCAGGAGATCCGGAGAACTATAAAACAGGTTATCAGAATATTTATTGTGATCTGGATACCTTGAAACAGGTACTGAAAAAAGAATTTAACGGTCGTGCAATTCCTGGTCAGCCAACGACGAAAAATGGGAAACCTTATAAAGATTTCTGCTACAGTTCGGCGAAAGTTAAGGTTGATGATCAGGATAAGCTTGACGAGGTTGTGTCCGGCATCCGGTCAATGGGATATAATGCAAGTACCAATGCAGAGTATATGGAGAGTGCCAAGAAGCAGATGGGCATGATCCAGGCTGTGCTTGGCGGCATCGGCGCAGTATCACTGTTAGTGGCTGCTATCGGTATTGCCAACACTATGATGATGTCCATTTACGAACGTACCAAAGAAATCGGAATCATCAAGGTACTGGGATGCAGTCTGAAAAATATCCGGGAAATGTTTCTGATAGAAGCTGCTTCTATCGGACTGATCGGTGGGGTGGCAGGTATGGTACTGAGTTATATTCTGTCAGCGATCATTAACTTTCTGACAGGTCATGGAGCGGCTATGGGAATAGAAGGCAATCTGTCGTATATTCCGATATGGCTGGTGCTGGTAGCGATTGCATTTGCTACATTGATCGGTACGCTGGCCGGATTCTTTCCGGCACTCCGGGCGATGAAGTTAAGTCCGTTAGCAGCAATAAAAACAGAATAAAGATAAAAGCGGGAAGAAACTCCAATAAATGCGGAAGCTCTTCCCGTTTGTTGTTTAATCTTCTTCAATTACCTGAATCTCCAGATAATCAAAATCAATGGAATCTACAAAATTATCCTGATAGAATCTTGCCTTGGCGTGGCGCTTGAATTCCTGGATGGTGCTGTCCAGCCAGATCGGCTTACTCAGGTCAAACTCATAACAGACCTCGTCCAATGCATGAAATACCTTATGTGTGCGGGTGTCCTCAGATTCATCACAGATTGTGGTGTCACGGAGCATTCGGTTGTCTTTAAATTCTTTCGCCCATAATCGAAACATATGTCCATCCTCCCTGTTCGTATCATAAGAGGAGATTCTGTAAATGTCAAGACTTGCATTTATGGATAGGAGTGTGTAACAATGTAGCAAGAGGTGAAAAATATGGACGGAGATAAGAGAAGAAAAGAAATCATGGAACTCTTGAATACAGAAAAAGATCCATTGTCCGGTACAAGCCTTGCAAAGAGACTTGGTGTCAGCAGACAGGTAATCGTGCAAGATATCGCACTTCTGCGTGCAACGAATAAGAATATCTTATCTACTAACAGAGGCTACATTTTATATGGTAAGCAGGAGGATAAGATGACCTGTAAGCGGGTGGTAGCAGTGAAGCATACGGATGAGCAGATGCGGGATGAGCTTTACTGTATTGTGGATGCCGGGGCGAAGGTGCTGGATGTGATTGTTGAGCATGAATTATATGGTCAGATATCGGTGGATCTGTTTATCAATAGTAGACGGGATGTGGATGAATTTATGGAGAAGCTTCTTGGCAATACAGCCAGACCGTTAAAAGAACTGACCGGGGATATTCATTTTCATACGATTGAAGCGGAATCGGATCGGATCCTGGATCTGGTAGAAGAAGGGTTAAAAGAAAAACAATTCTTGATTTCATAAAGTTCATATGTTAGACTTTCCACGTGACAAGACAACTGTAATTTGCTGTAAATGCAAATATAGAGAGTAGATATGAGGAGATTTTGTTATGGGAAAGTGCAGAAAAATATTTGACAGAATATTTATTGACGGTCTGAGCGGTATGGCGCAGGGATTATTCGCGACGCTGATCATCGGAACCATCATTCAGCAGATTGGCACGCTGATTGGCGGTTCTATCGGAGATATGATCTTTGTGATCGGAAAGGTAGCTGCGTCGTTGACAGGAGCGGGCATCGGTATCGGTGTGGCTTATAAGTTCGGATGTAGTCAGCTTGTAGTGGTATCTTCAGCAACAGCCGGAATGGTTGGAGCATTTGCAAGTAAACTGCTGGCTGGTACCGTATTAGTGGAAGGTACGATGGTCTATGCAGGACCGGGAGAGCCGCTCGGTGCATTTCTTGCTGCGTATGTCGGCATTGAACTCGGACAGTTAGTAACAGGTAAGACAAAGGTAGACATTCTGGTGACACCGTTAGTGACGATTGGTGCAGGCTCACTGGTAGGACTGATCCTGGGACCACCGATTACAGGATTTATGACGTGGCTTGGATCGCTCATTAACTGGGGAACTGAACAGCAGCCATTCATTATGGGGATCGTAGTATCAGTACTGATGGGAATGATCCTGACGCTGCCAATCAGTTCAGCGGCACTCGGTATTATCCTGAATCTGTCCGGTCTGGCAGCTGGAGCTGCAACTGTAGGCTGCTGCTGCAATATGGTAGGATTTGCAGTAGCAAGTTATCGTGAGAATAAAGTAGGGGGACTTCTGGCACAGGGAATCGGTACTTCTATGCTGCAGGTTCCGAATATCGTACGTAAGCCGGTGATCTGGCTTCCGGCCATTTTGTCCAGTGCAATACTTGGACCGGTAGGAACTATGCTGCTTCACATGACAAGTAATGCAACTGGTTCCGGAATGGGAACAGCAGGGTTAGTCGGTCAGATCATGACATGGCAGACAATGATTGCCACAGAGGCACCGATGGTAGTACTGATCAAGATTCTGGTGATCCAGATTGTACTGCCGGCAATTGTGACTCTGGCAATCTCAGAATTCATGCGCAAGAAAGAATGGATCAAGTATGGCGATATGAAGCTTGACTTATAAGAAATAACCCCCTAAGATATATGATGCTAGGGTTAAACGTTCCAAATCCATATGAGTCTGCTCATCAGTGGAGAAAAGGCGTTGAATAATCCGAAAAATCAGATAAGTAAGAAAGAGCAACATAGAGAAAGTAGGGGGAAATATGCTGGGAACAGGACTCGTTCACATTTATTACGGAGACGGAAAAGGAAAGACAACAGCTGCCATGGGACAGGCAATACGTGCTGCAGGAAGCGGACTCAAGGTACTTGTATTCCAATTTATGAAAGATAATTCATCCAGCGAGCGTAAAGCACTGGAGATGATTCCGAATATCACATTACTTCCGGGCAAACGCCATACCAAGTTTTATAATCAGATGAACAGCGAAGAGAAAGCAGAGTACAGACATTACAACACCAAGGCACTCGATGAGATTGCCAAATTCTGCATCAACTTCGATGTATTGGTTATGGACGAAGCAGTCTGTGCAGTAGATCTTGGACTGTTAAGCGAAGAAAAACTGGTAAAATTCGTAAAACACAAACCACGCGGACTCGAGATCGTCATGACAGGTCATCACATGACCGACGCACTCTTCGAATGCGCCGACTACGTCACCGAAATGACCAAAGTAAAACATCCATACGACACAGGAAGATCCGCCAGAGAAGGAATAGAGTTTTAGCGTTAAAAGAAGAGGAAAAGGTTAGATACCGGGGTGCTTGCACACCAAGGTATCTAACCTTTTTCGATTCTCACGGAAATGAGCATGAAGCAACGTAGTTGCGGAATGCGAATTGCCGTGACAGAGCGCGAAGCGATCTGTTTTAACGCGAAGCGTACAAAAAACGGTGTCCACGGAAATCAAGCTATAGCTGCACTTAATGTTTTTTCAATATAGCTGTTTAATGACATATTATTGGCAATAGCTTGTATTGCCAGTTTTTTGTGTAAATCTGGTGAAATCCGAATGTTGAAACTTCCTTTATATGCTTTTTCAGGCTTCACTTTTTTTTCTTTGCACATCGCAAGGTAATCATCAATTACACCGTGGAAATCATTGATTAATTCTTCTCCGGTTGTGCCTTCATAGGATAGTAATGAACGGATTCCCAATACTTTTCCGAAAAATACCCGATCTTCTTCTGAAAATTCTACTGTACCAACATATCCTTGATATTCCATTGTGTTTTTCAAATTAATCCCTCCTGTTCCAGATAATCGGCTAATTGCTTGATTTGATAAGTTTTTAAATCTTTTTGTAGATGCGGTTTATGTAATAAGATGGAATCATGAGTTTTGCTGACAAACATTATACGTGAACCGCTGGTTCTCCCTTTGTCGGAACGTACAAAATCTAAATAATTTAATAGGCTCTCGGCATCTGCAAAAGCAAATGTTTTTGGACGTTTTTTTAGTTCTTTAATTAATTTTTCTTTTCTCCCCATTTGTACTCCTAATTATAATAATATATGTGTATAGAATGTTTTGCAACTAAAAATAGTCGCAATTATATAGATTATTATAATGTTAACATATAAAAGATAATATGTAAATAAAATGAACAGAATAAATACGAAAAACAAAAATAAATCAAACTTTTCCGTCGGAGCATATTCATAATATTCCTGAAAAGCTTTATAAAAATTACTTGGATTAATGTAGACAAACATATATGAGATTTCATCAATGGAAAGAGTGCTAACTGACGTGTATCCTGCATTAAAAACGAGCACAGTGTTTACTTTAACTGTGCCCGTTCGGGTTGCTTTATGCCATAAGCTTTTCGGAAAAGCGTATGATTAGATAGACTGAAACTGAATATGTTTGTGTGCAGAATCATTCTTCACGTCCTTTCTTTTCTCTTTTGCTTCCTTTGCCTCTCTGTCTTCTCTGATTGCAAGGGCAATATACATAACTGCCTGTAATATGGTATATCCTATAAGTAAAACGTTGATAAATTCTGTCATGGTGAGTTCCTCCTGTTCTGTAGTTAAGTGTGTTAATAAGGGTTACTTTTTTGTGTTAGGCACAGTATATACCGTTGTAACGGATTCGCCAATTAATGAAAAATTATAGATAAAATTCAAAATTCTTATAATAAAAAAATCCCCTGTAAAAATAACGGTAATATTCGTTATTTTTATAGAGGTAATAAAAATTACTTATTAAGTTACAGCGATTTCTTCCCAGTTTCTTACATATTCCAGTAATTTTTGAACGGCTGGGGAGATGTCAGTGTCATTACGGAATGCCACTCCCAGTGTCCGTTTAAAATGTTCTGTAAATGGGCGGACACAGATATCAAATGGCGTATGATAGAGTAATAGCTGTGGTAAAATGGAAATTCCAAATCCGGCTTCTACCATTTTCTGAACGGCAAAATCATCATTCATATAGAAACGGATCTGTGGCTGTATTCCATATTTATCTAATATTTCTCCTGCTTCAAAGTCCAGTTTATCCACATCTGATATATATTCTTCGTTTGCAATATCCTGAATGGACACAGACAGGTGTTCAGAGAGTGGATGGGTTCTGGAGGTCAGAACCATCAGTTCGTCAGACCCAAGGGGATAAAAAGACACATTCGATGCGAGCTTATAATCTGACGAGAATATGATATCAAGTTTGTTTTGTTGTAGCTTGTCTTGAATTTTTTTAGAACCACCTACAGTTATTTCAAAAGTAATATTCGGATATTCTTCAGAAAATTCCTGCAGGATGTCCGGAAGCCAGTGATAAGAGATACTTTGGAGTGTACCAATCCGGATATGACCATTTTCCAGACTGGTCAGACGAGAAGCAATTAGTTTGATATTGTCTTCTTCATAGCAGATTTTACGGAGAGAAGAAATGATACCTTCTGTTCCGGGGAGAAGCTGCATACCACCTTTGGTTCTGGTAAAGAGCTGCATGCCAAGTTCCTTTTCAAAATTTTTTACGATCTGGCTGACTGCCGGTTGGGAATAACTGTATTTTTCAGCAGTAGCTGAAAGACTGTGTGTGTTGCAGATGTCCAGTATAATATCATATTTTAACAATGTATATCACTCCTGTAGATGAATATGGAAATTATTGAGTTTTGTGGATATTATAAACATAATGGAAGTAAAAGGCAAATACTTTTCTGAGAAATGACAGGAAATGACATTCTTAAAAAAGTGTGAATTTTATGACAAACTCCAACAATTGTGCTATACTAAAACCAAGTAAGTACGTTAAGACTCTTCCATAGAGAGGAGAGGATTATTACAGTATGGAGACAGCGATTCGTAATTATGAGGATGTAGACAGCTGGAAGACGGTGATGTTTTTATATACGTCAGCGTTGAAGGAAGTGGGTACAAAGCTGGAGATTTTAAATGATGAATTTCAGCATGTACATAGTTACAATCCAATAGAACACATCAAGACAAGAATTAAGACCCCGGAGAGTATTGTTAAGAAGTTAAAGCGCAACGGACACGAGACATCAATTGAGAACATGGTGAAGTATGTGAATGACATTGCAGGTGTGCGTCTGATCTGTTCTTTTACTTCTGATATATATAAGTTGGCAGAGATGATAGGTAATCAGACAGATCTCAAGGTGTTGTCAATCAAGGACTACATTAAGAATCCGAAGGAAAGCGGATATAAGAGCTATCATATGCTGGTGTCAGTGCCGATTTTCCTGTCAGACAGTGTTGTCGATACGAAAGTAGAGATCCAGATACGGACGATTGCAATGGATTTCTGGGCAAGTCTGGAACATAAGATATATTATAAGTTTGAAGGCAACGCGCCGGATTATATCAGCAGAGATTTGAAAGAGTGTGCTGATATGGTAGCAACATTGGACGATAAGATGCTTCAGTTAAATGAAGCAATCCTTGCGTGTGTCGCCAACCAGGAGACGCAGGAAAAAGTGGCTTATAATAAGCTGAAAGAGCAGGAAGAGTTATTAAAACGTACAGAAAGTGTCTAAGGGCATAGGCTCCCGTTTTACATTTTGTAGAGCGGGAGTCTATTTTTACTTTCATTTAACATTTCTTAGATTTCAGATTTAACATAGCACCTGTATGATTCTAAATGTGAAGTGAAGAACACAAAAACACAGAACAAAAGGAGTATGGAAAAGATGAAATTGAAAAAAGTTATAGCAGTAGCTGGCGTATGCGCCATGGTGACAGGAATGATCGCAGGATGCGGAAATAATAGTAGTGATACATCGTCTGACAGCAGCTCAGACAGTAAAACAGAAGCTTCTTCTGACTGGGATGCATCAAATGACATCAGTGTAGTATCCAGAGAAGATGGATCAGGAACAAGAGGAGCGTTCATTGAACTGTTCGGTATTGAAGAAAAAAACGGAGATGAGAAGGTTGACAATACTACCGATGAGGCTCAGATCACTAACAGTACATCTGTTATGCTGACAACAGTAGCCGGTGATGATTATGCAATCGGTTATGTATCACTCGGAGCTCTGGATGACAGCGTAAAGGCAGTTAAGATCGATGGAGCTGAAGCAACTGCTGATAATGTAAAGAGTGGAGATTACAAAGTGTCAAGACCATTCAACATTGCAACAAAAGAAGGAAGCGAAAGCGAACTTGCAAAAGACTTTATCTCATTTATCCTCAGCAAAGAAGGCCAGGCTGTTGTAGCTGAGAACGGATATATTTCTGATGACAATGCAGAGCCATTTTCAGGATCTAACCCTTCAGGAAAAATCGTAGTTGGCGGATCTTCTTCTGTATCACCTCTGATGGAGAAACTGATTGAGGCATACAAAGAGAACAATCCGGATGCAGAGATTGAACTTCAGACAACTGATTCTACAACAGGTATGACATCAGCAATCGATGGAACCTATGACATCGGTATGGCATCAAGAGAACTGAAAGATACAGAACTTTCTGAAGGACTGAAAGCGCAGGTAATTGCTACAGACGGTATTGCAGTCATCGTAAACAAGAATAACACGATCGATGAGCTGAGCAGCGATCAGGTAAAGAGCATCTACACTGGTGAAACACTTACATGGGATGAGGTAGCTAAATAAATGAAACATAATGCATGGAAAGAATCTTTCATGCGGGGCGTATTCTTCATTGCCGCCTGCGCTTCGGTGCTGGCGGTAGCGCTTATTTGTATATTTCTTTTTGCAAATGGGTTCCCGGCAATGAAA
Source organism: Dorea ammoniilytica (assembly GCF_025567415.1). Taxonomy (NCBI): domain Bacteria; kingdom Bacillati; phylum Bacillota; class Clostridia; order Lachnospirales; family Lachnospiraceae; genus Dorea; species Dorea ammoniilytica. Next base: position 39,906 of record NZ_JAOQJV010000003.1, on the reverse strand, counting down.
GAGATCGGATTTGGAAAATTTTTAAGCGGAACGCTATGGAGACCGAAAAACAATATCTTCGGTATCCTGCCAATGATCGTAGGAAGTCTGTATGTGACCGCCGGAGCGATTATTTTTGGGGTGCCGATCGGTATCCTGACATCCGTATATATGGCACATTATTGTCCGAAGCAGATCTATCGTCCACTGAAGATGGCAACAGAACTTCTGGCAGGTATTCCTTCCGTAGTATATGGATTTTTTGGATTGGTCGTCCTGGTGCCGTGGATAAGGAACATTGCCAAATCCCTGCAGCATGCAGGCATTATCAGACAATCAGGAAATGGTAACAGTATTCTGACAGCATCCTTGCTTTTGGGAATGATGATTCTGCCGACGATCATCGGAGTTACAGAGTCTGCAATCCGTGCTGTGCCACCACAGTATTATGAAGGTTCACTTGCGCTTGGTGCAACACACGAAAGAAGTATATTTCGCACAGTACTGCCGGCAGCCAAGTCAGGTATTCTGGCAGGAGTTGTATTAGGTATCGGACGTGCGATCGGAGAGACCATGGCAGTTATCATGGTTGCCGGTAACCAGCCAAGACTTACAGGAAGTATATTCAAAGGTGTGCGAACCCTGACAGCCAACATTGTCATTGAAATGGGATATGCGGCAGATCTTCACAGAGAAGCATTGATCGCGACAGGAGTTGTACTTTTTGTATTTATTCTGATTATTAATGCAGCGGTAGCAATATTAAAGAGGAGGGCAGATCATGAATAAGAAAAATGATTTTTCACAGAAGATGCATTCTTATCTGCGCCATCCGGCTTCGCTTATTATGATGATTCTGGTAAAACTGGCGGCATTTATTACATTTACGGTATTGATTTTTTTAATTGTATATATTCTGGTACATGGTGTGCCGTACCTGAAACCGTCGTTATTCTCTTTACACTATAATTCAGAGAATGCATCATTGATGCCGGCACTGATCAATACTGTCATTATGACATTGCTGTCATTGCTTCTGGCAGTACCGATCGGTATTTTCTCAGCGATTTTCCTGGCTGAATATGCTGGGAAGGGCAATAAATTTGTGGATATTATCAGACTTACTACAGAGACTTTGTCAGGAATTCCGTCTATCGTATATGGGTTATTCGGAATGCTGTTCTTTGTAAGCACATGCCATTGGGGATTTTCGCTTCTGGCCGGAGCATTTACGCTGGCAATCATGATTCTTCCTCTGATTATGCGTACAACGGAAGAAGCGCTTCTGTCTGTTCCGGATTCTTACCGGGAAGGAAGCTTTGGACTTGGAGCAGGTAAATTGCGTACCGTATTTTATATTGTTCTGCCGTCTGCCGTGCCTGGTATTCTGGCGGGCGTGATCCTCGCAATCGGACGTATAGTCGGAGAGACAGCAGCACTTATTTATACGGCCGGTTCGGTAGCCCAGGTACCTTCAAGTGTACTGGGATCAGGAAGGACACTGGCAGTGCATATGTATCTGCTTGCGAGCGAAGGTCTTTATATGGATCAGGCGTATGCAACAGCAGTCATTTTGCTGGTGCTGGTAGTAGTGATCAATACATTATCAGGTATGGTGGCGAAGAAGCTGACAAAAGCATAGAAAGGAAAGTATAATTTCGAAATGGGAAAGATAGAGATTAAGGATCTGGATTTATATTACGGTGATTTTCATGCGCTGAAGAACATTAATCTGGATATCGAAGCAAATAAAATCACAGCATTTATCGGACCGTCAGGATGTGGTAAATCTACACTTTTGAAATCATTAAACAGAATGAATGATCTGGTAGAAGGATGTAGAATTGAAGGAGAAGTAACACTGGACGGTGAGGATATTTTTCATAATATGGATGTGAATCTTTTGAGAAAACGTGTAGGAATGGTGTTTCAGAAGCCGAATCCATTTCCGATGAGCATCTATGATAATATTGCGTATGGACCAAGAACACACGGTATCCATTCAAAGGCAAAGCTTGATGATATCGTGGAGAAGTCTCTCCGTGATGCGGCAATCTGGGATGAATGCAAAGATCGTCTGAAGAAGAGCGCGCTTGGTATGTCAGGCGGACAGCAGCAGCGACTCTGCATCGCGAGAGCATTGGCAGTGCAGCCGGAAGTACTTCTGATGGATGAACCAACTTCTGCACTGGATCCTATTTCTACTTCTAAGATTGAAGACCTTGCGGCAGAACTGAAAAAAGACTATACTATTGTCATGGTAACACACAATATGCAGCAGGCAGTCCGCATATCTGACAATACTGCATTTTTCCTGCTTGGAGAGGTTATTGAATACAACGACACAGAGAAATTATTCTCAATTCCTTCTGACAAGAGAACGGAAGATTATATCACAGGGAGGTTCGGATAAGATGCGGAACAGATTTGACAGACAGATGGAGTCATTGAACAGCCAGCTGACCCACATGGGTGAATTGTGTGAGGTCGCAATCAGCAGAGCAGCGATGGCACTGCGTAACGGAGACTCGAATCAGGCGATGAATGTGGTTGAGGCAGACCAGGAGATCGATCATATGGAGAAAGACATCGAACGTCTTTGCCTGCGTTTATTATTACAGCAGCAGCCGGTAGCGAGAGATCTGAGACAGATCTCAGCGGCACTCAAAATGATTACTGATATGGAGAGAATTGGAGATCAGGCATCTGATATTGCAGAGATTATTATTTCTGCAGGAATGAATGAGACCAATGAGATTCCTGAGATTGACAAGATGGCATCGGCTGTTTCGAAGATGGTGCATGACAGCGTAGCATCTTATGTTCAGCGGGATCTGGAACTAGCACGTGAAGTTATTGAGCAGGATGATGCGGTAGATGAGTTGTTTGAGACAGTGAAGAGGAAGCTGATGCGCCTGATCAGTGCCGGGGACGAAGATGGAAGTACGGCAATTGACCTGATCATGGTATCCAAGTATCTGGAGCGAATCGGAGATCATGCGACCAACATTGCAGAATGGGTAGAATTTTCAATTACAGGAGTGCATAAGGAGAGTCATATATGATCTATTGTGTAGAGGACGACGCGAATATCAGAGAATTGGTAGCATACACCCTTCAGACGATGGGATTTGAAGCAAAAGAGATTGAGGATGGTAAAGCATTAAAGAAAGCTTTGGCAGTTGAACTGCCAGAGCTTATTTTGCTAGATATCATGCTGCCAGGTGAGGATGGATTGACGCTTTTAAAGCAGTTAAAGGCAGATACATTGACCCGGAATATTCCGGTGATCATGGTGACAGCTAAAGGAGCAGAATACGATAAAGTAATCGGTCTGGATCTGGGGGCCGATGACTATGTAAGTAAGCCTTTCGGTATGATGGAACTGATTTCCAGAGTAAAGGCGGTACTCAGACGTGTAGAGAGACAGAGGGATGAACGCCCACAGAAAGTCGTACATGGCGCGATTGAGATGGACGTGAAGAAGCATGAGATTCTGGTAAATGGAGAGCCGGTGCAGCTTACATTAAAGGAATTTGAATTACTGCGGAGATTATTGGAGCATCCGAATATTGTACTTACCAGAAGTCAGCTGCTGGAAGAGATCTGGGGGTATGATTTTGATGGTGAGACACGTACCGTAGACGTACATATCCGTACATTGCGCCAGAAGCTTGGTACAGCAGGAGATATGATTGAGACAGTCCGGGGTGTAGGTTACCGGATCAGCGAATAAAGGAAGAGTTTTATGACACAGAAAATACAGCCTATGAGACAGAAGATGCAGCACAGTATGGTATTTGTTCTCACTGCGACACTGGTTATTGCATATATATTTTTAACAGGAATTATGTACCGTCAGACGGTTACCACGGTAGAAGAAGAGATTCACCGTGAGGCGGATTATATTAGCAAGGCAGTGCAGATTTCCGGTACGGAATATCTGAATCAAATGGATGAAGTGCGGGCCAATACGAGAATTACATGGATCAGTGCAGAGGGAACTGTACTGTATGATTCAACAGAAGATGAGCACACATTTGAGAATCATAAGAATCGTCCGGAGGTAAAGAAAGCATTTGCAAAAGGAGAGGGAGAGGATATCCGTAAGTCGGATACGATCGGAGAAGAGATGTGCTATTATGCGGAAAAGATGCCAGACGGCACCGTACTTCGTGTATCGAGGACGATGAATTCAGCTATGAAATCAGCGTTTCATATTCTTCCATTTATGATATTTCTGGCATTGATTATGATTGTAACAGCATGGCTTCTGTCTAAATGGCAGATAGAACGTCTGATTCGTCCAATCAATACACTGGATCTGGAGAATCCGCTGGAACAGGAAATGTATCCGGAACTTCAGCCACTTCTTGAGAGAATCGAACAGTCCAACAAGGAGAAGGAAGCAATGGCAGCAATGCGTCGCGAATTTTCAGCGAATGTATCTCACGAACTTAAGACACCACTGACTTCTATATCCGGTTATGCAGAGATTATGAAAGATGGTCTGGTAAGACCGGAAGATATGCAGCATTTTTCAGAAAAGATCTATCAGGAAGCAAGCCGTCTGATTACGCTGGTAGAAGATATCATCAAGTTATCCAGACTGGATGAGGGGCGTGTGGAACTGGAGAAAGAAGAGGTAGATCTGTACGAACTTTCACGTGAGATCATCAGTCGTCTGGCACCGCAGGCGGCAAAGAATCAGGTGCGTCTGGAGCTGACAGGAGAAAGTGTAAAATACACAGGTATCCGTCAGATATTGGATGAGATGATCTATAATATTACTGAGAATGCGATCAAGTATAATAATCCCGGCGGTAAAGTAAGTGTCTGGGCGGGCAATACCCTACAGGGGAAAAAGGTCGTTGTCACAGATGATGGTATTGGCATTCCCGAGGATCAGATAGACCGGATTTTTGAAAGATTCTATCGGGTGGACAAGAGCCATTCAAAAGAACGAGGTGGTACGGGACTTGGACTTTCTATTGTAAAACACGGAGTGATGCTTCATCATGGCGAGGTACATGTAGAGAGTAAATTAGGTGAAGGAACCAGGATAGAATTGGTATTTCCATAATATTATTATAGCGAGTACGTTCTATAAGGTTAAAACGTTGACACATAAGGATCGGCACTGTATAGTAACAGTGTCGATTTTTTACTATGTAAGAGCATAGTAATTAACTAATAAAGGAGCAAACAAATGGTTAAGAAGATAGCAGTAATACAGGATTTATCCGGATTTGGGAAATGCTCACTGACCGCAGCAATTCCGGTGATATCCGTAATGGGAGTGCAGCCGTGTCCTTTGCCGACAGCGATATTGAGTGCACAGACCGGTTATCCGAGTTATTATCTGGATGATTATACTGATAAGATGGAATATATACGCAGCGAGTGGGAGAAGCTTGGTGCACATTTTGATGGAATCTATACTGGATTTGTGGCGAGCGAGGCTCAGATAGATCGGATTTTTGATTTCTTAGATACCTTTCGTAAGGAAGATACATTCCTACTGGTAGATCCGGTTATGGGTGATGATGGAGTGAAGTATGATATGTTTACGGATGGGTTGCTGGAGAAGATGAAAGAACTTGCCTGTCAGGCAGATGTGCTCACGCCAAATCTGACAGAACTCTGTCTGCTGACAGAAGCAGATTATGAGACAGTATGCAGCCTGCCGGGAGAATTAAAGATTGAGATTATTCATCAGATGGCAAACAGTCTGGTGGAAAAAGGAGTAAAAAATATCCTTGTAACGGGGATCCATCTAACCGAAAATGGTGAACAAAAGATTGGAAATCTGATCATTGCGGAAGAGCAATGCGAACTGACCGCATTTCCGTATATCGGAGGAAGCTATTCAGGAACCGGGGATATCTTTGCTTCGATCATTGCCGGAGGCATGGTGCGTGGAGATAGCTTAAGAGATCTGTGTGTGTTGGCAGGAAGATTTGTGGAGGCAGCCATGCGGGATTCTGCAGCAGATCAGGTGGAAACGGTTGCCGGAACAGAATTTGAGAGGCATCTGGGAATGCTGCTCCCGAAAAATATTACATCAGGTTAAGATTGACAGAAAGTCCACATATCTCTATAATAATATCATATAAAACAAGGGCGTTTTTCTTAGGTGAAGAATGCCCTTATTTGGTATTTGGAAATATTCTTAATATATCACGTTATAAAATCACGGCAACATGAGTAAAAATCAATATAGGAGGTATCCATTATGAATAATTATACGAGAGAAGATATCCTTCGTCTGGTAGAAGAAGAGGATGTGGAGTTTATCCGTCTCCAGTTTACGGATATTTTCGGAACTATGAAGAATGTGGCGGTTACTACCAGCCAGCTGGAAAAAGCATTGAATAATAAGTGCATGTTTGACGGTTCATCTATTGAAGGATTTGCAAGAATTGAGCAGTCTGATATGTATCTGTACCCCGATCTGAATACATTTGAAATCTTTCCATGGAGACCGCAGCAGGGCAAGGTTGCACGTATGATCTGTGATGTACACCGCCCGGATGGAACACCGTTTGACAGTGATCCGAGATATGTACTTAAGAGAGTGTTGGAGGATGCCAGGTCAGACGGTTATGAATTTAATGTAGGCCCGGAGTGCGAATTTTTTCTGTTTGAAACAGATGAGGACGGACAGCCGACAACCAGGACACATGAGAATGCCAGCTATTTTGATCTGGGACCTCTGGACTTTGGCGAAAATGCAAGACGTGACATGGTGCTGACTCTGGAAGATATGGGATTTGAGATTGAGGCATCTCACCATGAGGCTGCACCGGGACAGCACGAAATCGTGTTCCGCTATGACGAAGGACTTGCTACAGCAGATAATATCATGACATTTAAGCTGGTAGTTAAGACCATCGCCAAGAGGCATGGACTTCATGCAACATTTATGCCAAAGCCGAATCTGGGAGCCAATGGTTCCGGTATGCATCTGAATATGACTTTGAACCGAGACGGAGTGAATGTGTTTACCGATAACTTCGATGAGAAGGGACTCAGTAAAGAGGCATATTACTTCATCGGCGGTATCATGAAGCATATGAAAGCGATTACATTTATTACCAATCCAACGGTAAATTCATATAAGAGACTGATTCCGGGTTATGAGGCACCGGTATATATTGCATGGTCCGAGACCAACCGTACACCGCTGATCCGGATTCCGGCAGCTGGCGAGGAGAGCAGAATTGAACTCAGAAGTCCGGATCCGTCAGCGAATCCATATCTGGCACTGGCAGTGTGTCTGGCAGCAGGACTGGACGGCATCCGCAATGAGATTATGCCGCCGGAGAGTGTGGATACTAACATTTACAAACTGACACAGAAGGAACGTGAGAGGATGGGAATTGACTCATTGCCGGGAAGTCTCCTGGAAGCGGCCAGAGAATTTGAGAAGGATACATTTATTAAAGACGTGCTTGGAAAAGAGCTGGCTGAGAAATATATTGCGGCGAAGAAAGAAGAGTACAGACAATACCGCGCTCAGATTACAGAATGGGAAATTCAGAAATATCTCCGTGTGATCTAATCTGCCCTTATCAGATAATAATGAGGACAGCAGAGTAGATCGACAGGGGGTGTAAGTGTGGCAGATGTTATTGTTGTATTTCCAAATAAAGATAATGCAATCAATATTCGTAATATTCTGACCCGTGGCGGCTGTGAAGTCATCGGAGTATGTACTACGGGCGCTCAGGTACTGCACTATACGGAACTTCTGGATGAGGGAATTGTGGTATGCGGCTATAAGCTGGCAGATATGCTGTATACCGAATTACGGGAATACCTTCCGAAGGAATTTGAGATGCTTCTGGTAGCGTCACCGGAAAAATGGCAGGGAGATAATATGGAAGGTGTAGTAGGATTGAATATGCCGATTAAGGTGTATGATCTTCTTAACACTATGAATATGATGCTTCAGGCGATGGATCGCAGACGAAGGAAACGAAAGAAAGAGCGACCACAGAGAGATCCGAAGCAGCAGAAACTGATCAAAGATGCGAAGGAACTTCTGATGGCCCGTAACAATATGACTGAAGAGGAAGCACACAGATATCTGCAGAAGTGCAGTATGGACAGTGGTAATAATATCGTAGAGACGGCTGAGATGGTACTCAGCATCATGTCAGAATAAGTATATAATATAGAAGGAATGTGCTGCGGATGTATTTTACGAAGATGCATGGACTTGGTAATGATTACATCTATGTAAATGGAATCACAGAGCACATCAGAGAACCGGAAAGGCTTGCGGTAAGGCTTAGTGACAGGCATTTTGGCGTTGGGGCAGATGGGCTGATCCTTATTCTGCCATCAAGAAGAGCAGATTTTCGAATGGAGATTTATAATGCAGATGGATCCAGAGCTGAAATGTGCGGCAATGGAATCCGTTGCCTTGCAAAGTATGTCTATGACAGAGGACTGATGAAGAAGAAAGAACTTATCATTGAGACAGATGCAGGTATGCGCAGACTGCGGTTGGAGACGGATGAAGAAGATAAAATTTCTCAGGTAACCGTAGATATGGGATATCCCATTTTCCAGGCAGATAAGATTCCTATTATATCGGAACACACCAGAGTGGTGCAGGAGCCAATCTCAATCCGGCATATGGAATATCGGATGACGGGGGTATCCATGGGCAATCCGCATGCAGTAGTCTGGGTAAACAGCGTAAAACGACTGGATCTTGCACAGATTGGTCCGGAGTTTGAATATCATGGACGTTTTCCGAGACGGGTAAATGTGGAATTCGCTCAGGTGGTGGACAGAGAGCACATTATTGTGCGGGTATGGGAGCGTGGAGCCGGGGAAACCCTTGCTTGCGGTACAGGAGCCTGTGCAGTAGCAGCGGCAGGTGTATTAAATGACTTGACAGAACGTCATGTTACGGTAAAATTAAAAGGTGGAGAATTATCCGTCTTATGGGATGAGGCTGATGGGAAGATTTATATGACAGGACCGGCAGTCACTGTATACGACGGAATAGTTACTGTATAAAAGAAATAAAAAGAGGAGATACACAAGATGTTTAAAGTGAACGAAGATTATCTGAAGTTACCGGGAAGCTATCTGTTTTCCACAATCGGTAAAAAAGTAGCTGCATATTCTGCGGTGAATCCTGATAAATCCATCATCCGTCTGGGAATCGGAGATGTGACACAGCCATTAGCACCGACGATTATTGATGCATTGCACGGAGCAGTAGACGAGATGGCTCATGCAGAGACATTTCACGGATATGCACCGGATCTTGGATATGAATTCTTAAGAACAGCAATGGCTAAGAATGATTATCAGGATAGAGGATGCGACATTAAGGCAGACGAGATCTTTATTTCAGACGGCGCAAAGGGAGATTCTGGTAATATCCAGGAGATTTTTGCCAAAGATAATAAGATTGCTGTATGTGATCCGGTATACCCGGTATATGTGGATACCAATGTTATGGCAGGACGTACCGGTACTTATGATCCAAAGACAGAAACATGGAGTGATGTAATCTACATGCCATGTACAAAAGAGACGAACTTTGCACCGGAACTTCCGAAGGAGACACCGGATATTATCTACCTGTGCTTCCCGAACAACCCGACTGGCTCTACGATCACAAAGGAACAGCTTCAGGAGTGGGTAGACTATGCGAATAAAGTAGGCGCAGTCATTATCTACGATGCAGCATACGAGGCATACATTTCTGAGGATGATGTACCACATACAATTTACGAGTGTGAGGGAGCAAGAACCTGTGCGATCGAGCTTCGCAGCTTTTCTAAGAATGCAGGATTCACGGGTGTACGTCTGGGAGCAACTGTTATTCCGAAAGATATCAAGCAGGGCGATGTGATGCTTCATTCTCTGTGGGCAAGACGTCACGGAACCAAGTATAACGGAGCACCGTATATCGTGCAGAAAGCCGGCGAGGCAGTATACTCAGAGGCTGGTAAGGTTCAGTTAAAAGAGCAGGTGGCTTATTACATGAACAATGCGAAGGTTATCTACGAAGGACTGAAGAGCGCGGGATACAATGTATCCGGTGGTGTGAATGCACCATATATCTGGCTGCAGACACCAGATAAGATGACTTCATGGGAATTCTTTGATTACTTATTGGAGAATGCCAATGTAGTAGGAACTCCGGGATCCGGATTTGGCCCGAGCGGAGAAGGATATTTCCGTCTGACAGCATTCGGTTCATATGAGAATACCGTAGCAGCAATTGAGAGAATTAAAGCATTATAATTAAGAAAAGGATTCCACAACTGGAATCCTTTTCTTAATCGCAAATATGAAATTATGCTTCTGTGCTTTCTTCAGCTTCCTCGTCGGCTTCAGGAGCATTGTGTACTTCCTGGATAGTTACAATAGTAGCTTCCGGATCTGTCAAAATGTCGATGTCTTTGTTCTGGTAGATTGGCAAATCTTTTACTTTGATAGATTCACCGACTTTCAACTCACCGACATTAATCTCAACCTTATCAACCAATGCAGCAGGAAGTGCGCGTAACTGGATTTCTTCAAGGAACTGCTCCAGTACTCCATATACTACCTTCTCATGGTCAACCAGTTCGATCTCTGCAACAGAATGAACTTTCTCGTCACTTACAAGTGCCTGGAAGTCAATCTCATCTACCTGACCTTTTAACGGGTTATATTCTACATCTTTGATCAGTACCTGATAAGACTCACCGTCGATATCTAACATAATCTGGCTACCTTTGTGGCTTGTCTTCAGTAACTTCTCAATTGCGGATTTCTCGATTTTGACTGGAATGGATTCTGCAAGCTTCTTGCCAAATACATTACCGGTAACGAAACCTTCTCTTCTTAATTTCTTTGCTTTGATGTCCATGCTTCTCTTTTCAGCTTTTAAAGTATTCATTTATCTTTTCCTCCAAAAATCTGATCTGCTTAGCATCCTTCAACTTTGCTGTTCAAAGAGGTGTGTTAAGTAGGTTTTCTTTGTTACAAGCACATTATAGCACCGAAGAAAAAGTATGATTAACCAAGAAATGAAAAAAATGATATATAAAATTGTGCATAATACACAAAAGGCGGTAGCCGAAGACAAGAAAAAACACGACATCAAAATGCCGTGTTTTTTCTTTTTGGTATGTCATTGAGAGGTTTTTGTTGCTCTGCAGTGCTATATACAAAGCTTGGGGAATGCTTCTCCCGAAGGAGAAAAGTATATATGAATTGGAGTTTGTCCGGAGATCATTCTTGGGGAAAATGATACTTCGGCGTTCCTGCAATAGCAACCTTTTTATTATACAAAACAAAAAAGGCAGTTTTCCTGTTGGAAAACCGCCTTTGGTTTGTACACATATAATATAACACTCGGATAAAAAGCTGTCAACAGATTTTTTCCGGATTTTATTCAATATCTTCAATCACGGTAAATTCTATATCCGGCAGAAGTTCAAAGTAGAAATCGGAATATTTGGAAGCCAGTGCCTTAATACACTGATCTTGTAATTGTTTAAATTTGGACAGAGATACGATGTCCTTTTCAAAACTGATGTAGACACTGATCCAGAGCTTTCTTCCGGTGCGGACGATATCGTAATACAGGTTTTTGTGTCCGTATACGCCGATGATCGGTTCGATGGTTTCTTTGATATCATCGATGGTCTCTTCTTCCGGTGGAATCAGCATCAGATCACGGATACCTGTGATTACAGTGTGGATCGGTGTTGGTATCATAACCAGTGAAAGTACAATGGTGATTAACTGATCAAGGTACGGCACGATATGTTGGAACCAGTCGAATGGGATCAGCATTGGCAACAGGAAAGCAACGGTCATACCGAGTGAGATAAAGCTGTCAATCCGCCAGCCTTGCATTTCCATATTGATGAGCGGTGATTCCATTTGTTTGTTTTTATAATAGAGATAAACGGTTACGATGATACCTAAGATGCAGGCAAATAATTCAAATCCGGCAACAGTGTGGAAGGACACAATATGACCGCCGTGCAGCATTAGGTTGATGTTGTTAAAGACCAGACCAAAGGTAACTGCTGTCATAGTAATCCCCTTAACAACAACGAAGATGGTCTCGATCTGCATATATCCAAATGGGTGCTCTTCATTAGAGGGCTTGTATAGTAATGGAATCAGAAAAATGGAAGGGAGCAGCATACAGAATTCTACACCATCATAGACGGCGTCCAGAAGTACGGCCTGAGAGTCAGTGACCAGTGCCATCATAAGTTCAATGACGACAAAGACCAGATTACCATATAGTGATACAGACATGGCAGACTTTTCTCTTTTTTGCATTTTCTTACCTACGTGCATAAATTGCCTCCTTCGGATGTTTATTTCATCATACCATATCGTTTACAGGGATTCCAGATAAGATGCGAAAAGCTATTGACAGAAATGATAGTAGTGCTATAATAAAAACAAATATATGAACAAGTGCTCATATATTCAAACAAATAATTCAATACCAGAAAGGAAGTATTTATTATGAAAAAGACTTACAAAATCGATGTCGACTGTGCAAACTGTGCAAATAAGATGGAGCAGGCAGCAAAGGAGACTGCAGGCGTTAAGGATGCAACTGTTAACTTCATGATGCTGAAGATGATCGTGGAATTCGAAGAGGGACAGGAGCCTAAGAAGGTTATGAAAGAAGTCCTGAAGAACTGTAAGAAGGTAGAAGACGACTGCGAGATCTTCTTGTAAGATACAGCTAGATGGTAACAGATATCTGCAGAGAATAAAGCGGAAAATGAATCGGAAAGGACAGGAGCAGATATGACAAAGAAACAGAAAAAGGTATTGATCCGTGTTATCGTTGCGGCAGTACTGATCATTGCATTCAGTTTTCTTCCATTAGAGGGATATATCAGATTTATCTGCTATATGGTGCCGTATCTGGTAATCGGATACGACGTACTGCGCAAAGCGTTCAAAGGTATTCTGAACAGACAGGTATTTGATGAGAATTTCCTGATGGCAGTAGCTACTGTGGGTGCGATTGCCCTGGGTGATTATAAAGAAGGCGTATCCGTAATGCTGTTTTATCAGATCGGCGAGCTGTTCCAGAGTTATGCGGTAGGCAAGAGCAGACGGAATATCAGTGAGCTGATGGATATCCGACCGGATTATGCGAATGTTGAAAAAGACGGAGAACTGGAACAGGTGGATCCGGATGAGGTAGAAGTTGGCACGGTGATCGTTGTACAGCCGGGTGAGAAAGTGCCGATTGATGGTGTGATCACAGAAGGCAGCAGTACACTGAATACCAGTGCACTGACTGGCGAAAGTCTTCCGAGAGAAGCAAAAGCCGGTGATGAGGTTATCAGTGGATGTATCAATATGACAGGTCTGCTGAAGATTCAGACGACCCGTGAGTTTGGGGAGTCTACCGTATCCAAGATTCTGGAACTGGTGGAGAATTCAAGTTCCAGAAAGTCGAGATCTGAAAACTTTATTTCGAAATTTGCAAGATATTATACACCGGCAGTCTGCTACGGTGCATTGGCACTGGCAATCCTGCCGCCAATCGTGCGTATGCTTGCATTGGGACTTGCGCCGGAATGGGGTGACTGGATCTACCGGGCACTGACATTTCTGGTTATCAGTTGCCCTTGTGCACTGGTTATCAGTATTCCGCTCAGCTTCTTTGCCGGGATTGGAGGAGCAAGTCATGAAGGTGTATTGGTCAAAGGTTCCAATTATCTTGAGACCATGGCGCAGACCAAATATGTAGTATTTGATAAGACCGGTACGATGACACAGGGCGTATTTGAGGTCAGCGGAGTACATCACAATACAATTCCGGAAGAGCAGCTTCTGGAGTACGCAGCATTGGCAGAGTGTTCGTCCTCACATCCGATCAGTAAGAGTCTGCAGAAAGCATATGGCAAGCCAATCGATCGTAATCGTGTAACGGATATCGAAGAGATCAGCGGACATGGCGTGAAAGCTAAAGTTGATGGTGTAGAAGTGGCAGCCGGCAATGCAAAGCTGATGAAGCAGATGGATCTCCCATACAGCGAATGTCATGAAGTAGGTACAATTGTACATGTGGCAGTGGATGGAACTTATGCCGGACACATTCTGATATCAGATCAGTTGAAGCCTCATGCAAAACAGGCAATCCAGGATCTGAAGCGCGCGGGTATCACGAAGACAGTCATGCTGACCGGAGATATGAAGCGGGTGGCAGATCAGGTGGCAGCAGAGCTTGGCATTGATGAAGTACACAGCGAACTACTTCCGGCAGATAAGGTTGCGAAAGTAGAAGAACTGCTGGCTAAGAAAGGCGAGAAAGAGAAACTTGCATTTGTTGGTGATGGGATCAATGATGCGCCGGTACTTTCCAGAGCAGATATCGGAATTGCCATGGGAGCTCTTGGATCTGATGCAGCCATTGAAGCGGCCGATGTGGTGCTGATGGATGATGATCCACAGAAGATTGCAAAGGCGATTAAGATATCCAGAAAATGCTTACGCATTGTATATGAGAACATTTATTTTGCACTTGGTATTAAAGCAATCTGCCTGATCCTTGGAGCACTTGGTATAGCGAATATGTGGATGGCGATTTTCGCAGACGTGGGAGTTATGGTGATTGCAGTTCTTAATGCGATCCGTGCACTTTTTGTAAAGAACCTCTAGGAGTGATAAGATGGAAAAAAAAGCAAATGATGTGGAGATCTGTGAATCTTGCGAGGTACATGAGAATCTCCTGAAAATAGTAAATGAGACCATTCCGGCTGAGACCGAGCTGTATGATCTGGCGGAATTATTCAAGATCTTCGGAGACTCTACAAGAATCCGAATTCTGTATGTGCTCTTTGAAGCAGAGGTATGTGTCTGCGATCTGGCAGAGGCATTGAATATGACACAGTCAGCTATTTCCCACCAGCTCAGGATACTGAAGCAGAACAAGCTGGTCAAGAGCAGACGGGAAGGTAAGTCTGTATTCTATTCACTGGCAGATGATCATGTGCGTACGATCATCGATCAGGGACGGGAACACATCGAAGAAGATTAAGAGAAGCAGTGTTATTGTCCAATAGAGAGACACTTCTGACGCCGGAGAAGACGATAGAATATTTTATATAATAAAAAACAGCATCCGCGGGAGGGTAAAAGCGGATGCTGTTTTGCACATATCGTGCAGTTTATTACGATAAATTAGAGCGCTTTGTGCTCTTTTGAAATAGACGTTACAACTTTCATACAAGCTAACAGTGCGATCAGGTTCGGCAGAACCATCAGACCGTTGAACATATCTGCCATATTCCATACCAGATCTACCTTTAATGTAGAACCAATGATAACGAAGATTACTACGATTACGGCATATACTTTTACTGCTTTGTTACCAAAGAGGTGGCGTACATTGACTTCTCCGAAGTAATACCAGCCGATGATAGTGGTAAACGCGAAGAACAGCATACATATGGCGATGAAGATATTTCCAAAATCACCAAATCCTACGTTAAATGCACTCTGCGCCAGTTCAGCTCCGGTCTGTCCATTTCCCAGAACTCCGGTAGACAGGATAACCAGTGCTGTCATAGTCAGGATGATAAATGTATCAATGAACACACCCATCATAGCAATGATACCCTGCTCACATGGGTTGGATACCTTAGCCGTTGCATGCGCATGAGGTGTAGAACCCATACCTGCTTCGTTGGAGAACAGACCTCTTGCAACACCGAAACGCATAGCTTTCTGTACGGTCACACCAAGCATACCGCCGGCGACTGACTGTGGTGAAAATGCACCTACAAAGATATCTTTAAATGCAGTACCTACACCTGGAAGATGTGTTACCAGAATGATCAGGCTTCCAAGTACGTACAGGAGAGCCATGATTGGCACGATCTTTTCTGTGAAGCTTGCGATACGGTTGATACCTCCGATGAAAATGATTGCTGCCACAATTGCTACAAAGATACCAACAGCGATAGTTGGTACGTGGAATGCATTGTTAAATGCAACTCCGATAGAGTTGGACTGTACCATGTTACCCATGAATCCCAGAGCCAGAATGATGGCTACGGAGAAGAATCCTGCAAGGAACTTACCGAATCCACCTTTGAATATGTATTTGATGTAATATACAGGACCGCCGATTACGGTACCGTTTTCTACTTTACGGGTGTGCTGAGCCATAACTGCTTCAGCATAAATCGTAGCCATACCGAAAAACGCGCTGACCCACATCCAGAAAATGGAACCGGGTCCACCGGATGCAATAGCGGTAGCGGCTCCGGCAATATTACCGGTACCGACCTGAGCAGCAATGGCAGTAGTCAGTGCCTGAAAAGAACTGAGACCTTCTTCGCTTTTTCCACCGTGCAGCGAAAAATTACCGAACAGTGAACGCATACCTTCGCCAAACTTACGTACCTGAATGAACTTCAGGCGGAAGGTAAAAATGATACCTGCGCCAAGGAGCAGCGCCAACAGTGCGTAGTCCCAGAGAAATGTGTTGACCAGATCAACGATTTTTGCAATGAATTCCATGTTTTTTTCCTCGATTCCTCTCAAAATTATTAAGCCATAGAAGATATGGGAAAAGCTCCGACTGAAAAATGGATAGATTGGGATAGATGAAAAAGATTCAAATAGATGTCTCAGATGTCTCCCCGGGATTTCAATTTGTGAAACAAAAAAATCCCGGGGAGAATCCACGAGATCTTGGTATATCAAAATAATAAAAACAACAAGGTTGTTTTAATATACTAGTCACACTGTCCTTTTGCCTGAGAGATTCGCGGGAACTATGTCCTGCTTTCACCTTCGGCACCCACTTAAGGGATTCTCCAGAGGGCCATCCAATTACAGTCTCGTCTCTAAATGAGACACCTGAGAGTATTATTCCTTCGGCGGGCATAATGCCTGCTTTCCTGCAATCTTCGATTGGCTTGATATTCAATTATCGTGGTCTATTATAAACATGTATACAATCCTTGTCAACCCCCACAAAAAATATTTCTGGTGGTTTCTGGAGTATTGACAAATGTAAGGAAAGAATACATAATATAGGTTATTAGTAGATTATTTAGAGACGATTTACAGGAGTTTAATATAGATGCTTACACAGTTTTCGAGAACAGAATTATTGCTGGGAAAAGAGGCGATGCAGCGGCTTGAAGGAGCCAGGGTTGCAGTCTTTGGTATTGGCGGTGTGGGTGGTTATGTATGTGAGGCACTGGCAAGAAGCGGTGTGGGCGCGCTGGATCTGGTTGATGATGATAAAGTGTGTTTGACGAATCTGAACCGCCAGATCATAGCTACGAGGAAGACCGTTGGCAGGTATAAGACGGAAGTTATGAAGGAACGTATTCTGGATATTAATCCTAAGGCGAAGGTTGAGATTCATAATTGCTTTTTTCTTCCGGAGAATGCAGATGAATTTCCATTTGAGGAATATGATTATATCGTAGATGCGGTAGATACTGTGACAGCGAAGATTTCCCTTGTGATGAAAGCAAAGGAGTGCAATGTGCCGATCATCAGCAGTATGGGAGCTGGGAATAAGCTGGATGCAAGTCAGTTCAAAGTGGCAGATATTTATAAGACTAAGGTATGTCCATTAGCGAAGGTTATGCGGAGGGAGCTTAAGAAGCGCGGAGTGAAGAAGCTGAAGGTAGTATACTCAGAAGAACAGCCTACGAGACCGAAGGAAGATATGTCGATCAGCTGCCGTACGAACTGCGTTTGTCCACCGGGAGCCAAGCATAAGTGTACGGAACGGAGAGATATTCCGGGAAGTGTAGCATTTGTGCCGGCAGTTGCAGGATTGATCATAGCAGGAGAAGTGGTCAAAGATCTGGGACAGATTGGATAAGTTAATTTTTAAAATTAAAGTAAATATATATGAGGTGAAAGAGTTGAAGGTACTGGAAGAGAAGATTCTGGTGGAAGGCCGGGCATTGAATGAAAACGTATTAAAAGTAGACAGTTTTATCAATCATAAGGTAGATCCTAAACTGATGCATGAGATTGGCAAGGAGTTTGCGGAGCATTTCAAGGATCAGGGGATTACTAAGATCGTGACGATTGAAAGTTCCGGTATTGCACCGGCACTTATGACAGCATATGAGATGAATGTGCCGATGGTTATTCTGAAAAAGCAGCCATCGAAGGTGTTGAATGATGATCTGTATCAGACACTGGTAAGCTCATTTACCAAAGGAACCAGTTATGAATTGACTCTTTCCAGCCATCAGATCAGTGAAGCGGATCATGTCCTGATCATTGATGATTTTCTTGCCAATGGTGAGGCTGCAACAGGTGCACTGAGACTGCTGAGAAAAGCACATGCCACGACAGCAGGTGTGGGTGCACTGATTGAGAAGTCTTTCCAGCCAGGACGTGAGAAGCTGGAAGCACAGGGTGTGCATGTATATTCCCTGGCACGTATTTCCAGACTTGGCAAAGGCGTTATCGAATTTGTACAGGAATAGGAAAAAGGTAGTCATAAAACTTGACGTATTTTGTTATATATGACAAAATATTGATAGACAATATTTTCGAATAATGAGGAAGCAATTTGAACAATATTTGTTGAATTGCTTCCTTTTGTATTATGAGGGAGTAACAGATGAAGAGGACAAAAACCTACCGCAGATTCGAGTGGGCGGAGTGGTGTATGAACTATACTGGTAATATATCCAGAGAAAATATGATGACTGAACAGGGTGCTGTTGTGACTGAGGCATGGAATGGAAAAGAAGTAGCAGATATCTATGAAAGTTGTGAGTCAGGTACGTTTGATGATGATATTGCACAAAGCCTGGCAGCGGGTATGAATATGCATCTGGCAAAACCTCTGGAATTTCAGAAAGTTATTGAGGCAATAGCTGCTCTTGTGGTACAATAATTGTTAAAGTATCAAAAAAGGGTAAAATGAATCGAGAGGAGAGACTATGGAAAAGCATGGTGAAAAGAGAAGTACGTTTTCCGGTAAGCTAGGATTCGTACTGTCGGCAGCGGGAGCTTCCGTAGGATTAGGAAATATCTGGAGATTTCCATATCTGGCAGCAAAGTATGGCGGAGGAATTTTTCTGTTGGTGTATATTATACTGGCACTGACATTTGGATATACGATGATCGTGGCAGAGACAACGATCGGTCGTATGACAAAGAAGAGTCCGGTAGGAGCGTATCAGTCGTTTGGTAAGGCGAGTTGGATAAAGTTCGGAGGCTGGATCAATGCTGTTATTCCGATTTTGATTGTACCGTATTATTCGGTGATCGGAGGATGGGTTATTAAGTATCTGGCAGGTTATGTGATGGGACAGGGCACAGATCTCGCATCTGACGGATATTTTTCAGCATTTATATCAGATGGAGTATCTACAGAGATCTGCTTTATTCTGTTTTCATTATTTACGGTAGCTATTATTTATGCCGGTGTTCGTAACGGTGTGGAGCGTGTATCCAAGTTTATGATGCCGATACTGGTGGTATTATCTGTAATTATTGCTGTTTATTCGGTAACAAGACCGGGAGCTATGGCCGGTGTAAAATATTTTCTGATTCCGAACATGGATAATTTTTCGTGGATGACAGTGGTTGCTGCAATGGGACAGATGTTTTATTCCCTTTCCATTGCAATGGGTATTCTGGTGACATTTGGTTCTTATATGAAGAGAGACGTAGCGATTGAGGATTCTACAAGAAATGTGGAGATTTTTGACACGGCGATTGCGATTATGGCGGGACTTATGATTATTCCGGCGGTATTTGCATTTTCAGGCGGAGATGCAACAAGCTTGCAGGCAGGACCGTCACTGATGTTTATTACGATTCCGAAAGTATTTGAAAGCATGGGACTTGGAAGACTTGTTGGTATTATGTTCTTTCTGCTGGTACTCTGTGCAGCAGTGACCAGTTCTATCGCATTGACAGAGAGTGCGGTATCTACATTCCAGGATGAACTGAAATGGGGACGTAAGAAAGCAACCGTAGTTGTCGGTGCTATCATGATTGCACTGGGAAGTCTGTCTGCTCTTGGTTATGGACCGTTAGCAGGGGTGAAGATTATTGGAATGCAGTTTCTGGATTTCTTTGACTTCCTGACTAATTCTGTTATGATGCCAATCGCAGCATTTACAACCTGTCTGCTGGTATCTAAAGTAATTGGAGTAAAGAAGATTGAGGAAGAAGTTCTCCACGGAGAAGGAACTTTCCGTAGAAAGAAGATCTTCAATTTTATGATCAAATATCTCTGCCCGATTTTTGCAGCCATTATTCTGCTTAGTTCGGTGGCTAATGCATTTGGGTGGATTTCCATGTAATGATTGATATTGAATGTGTGAACCCTCGTCAGTAATCTACTGGCGTGGGTTCTTTTGAAGAGGTGCTATAGAAGAATGAAACAACAACACATGTTCACGAATCGTATGATTCGGAGCCTTCTGATTCCGGTTGTATTGGAACAGTTACTTAATTCCATCATGGGTACAGCAGATACGATGATGGTAAGTAATGTTGGCTCAGCAGCAATCTCAGCGGTTTCGTTGGTGGATTCGATCAATATTTTAGTAATTCAGGCATTTTCAGCACTTGCAGCGGGCGGTGCGATCGTCTGCGCACAGTACATAGGACAACAGAATCAAGAACGTGCTAATGAATCAGCGAGACAGGTATTATTTATTATTACCCTGATTTCAATTGTTGTCAGTGCAATCTGTCTGGGGTTTAAGAAGCCATTACTCCGGTTGATATTCGGGTCGGTGGAAGCTGATGTCATGAGGGCATCAGAGATTTATTTCTTTTATACGGCACTGTCATTTCCATTTATAGCGTTGTATGATGCGGCGGCATCTATTTTCCGGGCGCAGGATAATACTAAGGGACCGATGACAATATCTATGATTTCTAATATCATGAATATTGTAGGCAATGCAATCATGATCTGGGGCTTTCATATGGGAGTAGCAGGAGCAGCAATTGCGACGTTGATTTCTCGTATTTTCTGTGCACTAGTTGTATTGATCCAGCTCAGAAGAGACAGGCAACCGATTGTTGTGCGTGATTACCTGAAGATCCGTCCGGATTGGCCGATGATTGGAAGAATACTTGGAATCGGGATTCCGTCAGGTGTTGAGAACAGTATGTTTCAGCTGGGAAAACTTGCAATACAGTCTACGGTATCTACGCTTGGAACTGTTGCTATTGCAGCACAGGCAATGACGAACATTCTGGAGAATCTGAATGGAATCGCAGGTATCGGTGTCGGAGTAGGTCTGATGACGATAGTTGGACAGTGTATGGGGGCAAATCGCAAAGACGAAGCAGTCTATTATATTAAAAAGCTCTCTGTCATTGCAGAAGTTACGATTATCGTAAGCTGTCTACTGGTATTTATACTGACGAGACCGGTTACGATGCTTGGAGGCATGGAGAAGACCAGTGCAGATATGTGCTGGCATATGGTTATGTGGATTACCATAGTGAAACCAATTATGTGGGTTTCGGCATTCGTTCCGGCATATGGTCTGCGAGCAGCGGGAGATGTAAAATTTTCGATGATAAGCTCCTGCGCAGTTATGTGGCTGTGCAGATTCTGCCTGTCTGTATTGCTAATCCGCGGATTGGGATTCGGTCCGATGGGTGTCTGGATTGGAATGTTTGCTGACTGGACAGTGCGTGCAGTGCTCTTTACATGGAGATTCCACAGCAGAAAATGGTTGGAACATAAGGTGATATAACGGTATAGGAGGAACGATATGAACGAATTATACGAAATTATTGAAGCGAAAATCAAGGCATCCGGTTATCCACGAAAGATATCAGGTGCAGAGGTGTATGATGATATCTGTGATCAGATTGATGGTAAGGAGAATGGAGAATACCTGTTGCTTTCACATTTTGAAGAGGGTGTGATATTTGAATATCATATTACGATTCATGATGAAGACTTTAATCTGGGAGTTTTGACGATGAAAACTCCCGAGGGAGTCTTTGAAGTAGATTTTGATGCTGAATAATATTAGAAACACAGAGCTATGATTAATCAAACAGATTTGATTAATCATAGCTCTTTCTATATTATATGGCAGAGGGTATTATTTACCCCATACCTCTTCTGCGATTTCTTTTACAAGACGAAGCTTATTCCACTGTTCTTCTTCGGTAAGCTTGTTACCAATTTCACAGGAGGCAAAGCCGCATTGCGGACTGAGATACAGTCTGTCCAATGGAATGTATTTGGCAGCTTCGTGGATTCTTGCAATGACATCTTCTTTATTCTCGAGAGCAGGAGTCTTGGTAGTGATAAGTCCAAGTACGACTTTTTTGTCTTCGGATACTTTTGCAAGTGGCGCAAAACCGCCGGATCTTTCATCATCATATTCCAGATAGTATGTATTTACGTGTTCTTCTCCGAATAGCAGATCTGCAACACCATCATAAGCACCGGAACTGAAAAATGTGGAATGATAATTTCCGCGGCATACATGAGTGTTGATAATCAGATCGGTCGGTGCAAGAGTAACTACACGATTGTTTAAGTCGAGAATCAGTTTCTTATATTCTTCCAGCTGTTGACCGCTTCGGCCGGTGAGCGCAACGGCAAGTTTTGGATTTACCATGCCGCCCCATACGCAATCATCAAATTGTAGATTACGGCATCCGGCTGCATAAATTTCAGCGACAAATTCACTGTAGGCTTTTACTACATCGTCAGCGAAAGCTTCCTCTGTTCCATAGATATCCAGCGTAGTGGTGAGAAGTTCAGCACCCGTAAAGTAAGCATAGAATTGTCCCGGTGAAGGAATGGTTTGCTTTGCAATGGTATTCTCGTCCTCCAAAGCCTTGATGAATTTGAAATGTTCTACGAATGGATGCTCTTTGACAGAAATCTTACTGATCATATAAGTATCATCAATCATAGCTGCTTCTCCGTCGAAGGTGGTATTACCGGCTAAGGTCTTTTTGTGCTCAATTCCATTGAATCCCCACATGAAGTCCAGATGCCAGGTGGAACGGCGGAATTCACCATCTGTAATTACGTGATATCCCAGATCTTTGATCTTGCTGACCAGATCAAGGATGCATTCGTCCTCAACTTCTTTTAACTGTGACGGATTAATCATGCCTGATTCAAAATCAGCTCTGGCTTTTTTTAACCGCTCCGGGCGGAGAAAGCTTCCTACATAATCGTATCTGAAAGGTGTCTGTAATAAACTCATTCTAATGTCCTCCATATATTGTGTTTTACAAGTTTCAAGTGATGTTTCTCATTATATATGGGCAGAAGAAGATTGAAAAATACATAAAAATTCTGGTTATCCATAGTTTTAAACTATGGATAACCAGATCAGATGAAATATTTTTTTAGTGCTTCCAGATAAGAACATCCCAGTCTGCTGAGCATTCCTCGTTTGTGTGTGATGTATCCGATACGCATATCATCATCGACAGCCAGAGGAACTGCAATAATATCACTTCCATTCAGATTCTCGTCGATGACACCACTACATACAGTATAGCCATTTAAACCAATCAATAGATTGAATAAAGTTGCTCTATCCCTAACGCGGATATTTTTTCTGCGTTCAGAGGAAGAAAAGATTTCTTCCGAAAAATAAAACGAATTGTGTTCTCCCTGCTCAAAAGAGAGATAAGGATAGGCTTCCAGTTCTTCATTGGTAATGATTGTATTCTGCGCGAGTGGGTGTGAACGGCTGACAAATACATGCGGCCTGGCAGTGAATAATGGATGAAATGAAAGATCATGCGATTTTAGGATTTTGGTTAAAACGACTTCATTGAATTCATTTAAAAACAAAATGCCAAGTTCGCTGCGCATTTTTGCTACGTCGTCAATGATCTCATATGTCTGGGTTTCACGAAGGCTGAAATCATAATTATCTTGTCCGTATTCTTTGATGAGATCAACAAAAGCATTTACTGCGAAAGAATAATGTTGCGTTGATACACAGAAGTTTTTTTTGCCACCAGGTGTATGTTTGTATTTATCCTCCAGAATTGCTGCTTGTTCCAGTACTTGTCTGGCATATCCGAGGAAATCATCGCCTTCCTTAGAAAGTGTGATTCCCTTGTTAGTCCGGTTAAAAATGATGATATTCATTTCCTTTTCCAGTTCATGTATTGCATTGGTCAGACTGGGCTGGGAAATATAAAGCTTGTTAGCAGCTTCTGTGATTGTACCGGTCTCAGCTACAGTAATGACATATTTTAACTGTTGAAGAGTCATGTGAAAAACCTTTCTGTAAACGACTGTGTTATTTGTTACTGCATCACATGATAGTATATCTCAGAAGAGAATGCAATTAAATTAACTGAAATACTGCTCCATAATTGTCAATAGAATCTTCTGTACTGCCTTTGAAGAAAAAGATGTGTTGCTAGTGGCGGCTCCTTGAAGAGAGCAGCCTGGGAAACAATAATTTACATATGGAACGTCGCGTGCTATACTGACAATCAAGAAAAAGAAAAGGGATGAATGTCAATTGAAACGAATAGATTTCGAACATGGAACAGTAACTGGCAATATTCTTGGCGCAGCACTTCCAATGCTGGTTGCCCAGATACTGAACCTGTTGTATAACATCGTAGACCGTGTTTATATTGCACGGATTCCGGAAGTAGGAACAGCTGCGCTTGGAGCAGTTGGACTATGCTTTCCATTGATTGTAATTATTAGTGCATTTGCCAATCTGTTTGGAACTGGTGGTGCACCGCTTTTTTCTATATTCAGAGGAAAAAAAGAGGAAACAAAAGCAGTTGGTGTAATGAATACATCATTTTCACTGGTATGCGTCAGTGCTATTCTGTTGATGATGATCGGACTTGTATTTGCACGTCCATTGCTTGTGCTGTTTGGAGCATCTGATACGGCTATGATTTACGCATATCCATATATGATGATATATCTGACCGGTACTTTGCCATCGATGATTGCAATTGGAATGAATCCATTTATCAATGCGC
Organism: Dorea ammoniilytica; assembly: GCF_025567415.1. Taxonomy (NCBI): domain Bacteria; kingdom Bacillati; phylum Bacillota; class Clostridia; order Lachnospirales; family Lachnospiraceae; genus Dorea; species Dorea ammoniilytica. The sequence goes on along the minus strand of NZ_JAOQJV010000003.1, from coordinate 14,943 downwards.
AGGGATATTCTCTGATCGGTATGCTTTCAGTTGCTATCGGAGCATTGACGAATCTGATATTGGATCCTGTGTTTATATTTCTGTTTGGATTAGGCGTGCGTGGCGCGGCAATCGCAACGGTTCTTTCGCAGTGTCTTTCAGCAATGTTTGTATTATTTTTCCTTATGAAAAAAGCAGAACTGAAAGTGCGTTTCTTACATAGAGATGAATTGGCAGATTGCAGAGGATATGCGCAGAATATTGTAAGTCTCGGAACTTCGGGATTCATTATGCAGTTGACGAACAGTCTGGTTACGATCTGCTGTAATAATGTGCTTTCTGTTGTTGGTGGAGACATCTATATTTCAGTTATGACGCTCATATCCAGTGTCCGGCAGCTGGTAGAAACGCCAATTCATGCAATGAATGAGGGAACATCACCAATCTTAAGCTATAATTACGGGGCGCGTAGACCGGCAAGGGTGCGCAAAACAATGGTGGTTATGGGACTTATGGTTCTTGGATATACAGCTGTTATGTGGGGTGCGATCATACTTGTTCCGGAGACATTGATCGGAATATTCAGTTCGGATACAGAACTTTTGAAGGATGCGGTGCCGGCTCTTCATCAGTATTTTGCTGCATTTATTTTCATGGATCTGCAGTATATTGGTCAGACGGTATTCAAGTCAATGAATAAAAAGAAGCAGGCGATATTCTTTTCCCTGCTCCGTAAAGTAGTTATCGTAGTTCCGTTGACCTATCTGATGCCATACGCACTGGACATGGGACCAACCGGTGTATTTATAGCAGAGCCGGTGTCCAATGTAATCGGTGGAAGTGTGTGCTTTATTACGATGCTGTGCACGGTGCTGCCGGAATTGAAACGAATGGAACACTGAAGAACTGGAGAAAGGATATGCGGAGTCCGGACGGTCAAAAAATGCAAGCAAAATTTTATTTGACTTTTTGAAAAAGAGACAATATAATTACAACGAACGAGTAGCAAGTAAGCGTAAATCCAGTTTGCCGGCTACTCGTTTTTATTTTGTTGAAAAATTAATATCGTCACGAAAAAGTGTGTAGCCTGTCAGCGTAAGTCCAGCTTATAAGACAGGGTGCGCACTTTTTTGTGTCAAAAAGAGAGGAGCTAAAACAAAATGGCGGAAAGTAACAAGATGAAGAATATGCCGGTGAATAAGCTGATGATACAGATGGGAATCCCAATGATCTTATCCATGGCACTGCAGGCAGTCTATAACATTGTAGACAGTGCATTTGTAGGAAATATGAGAGTGGGCAGTGAAGCAGCATTAAATGCTCTTACCTTGGTGTTCCCGGTTCAGATGCTTATGGTTGCGGTGGGAGTTGGAACGGGAGTCGGAACCAATGCACTTCTTGCGAGAACACTTGGACAGGGAAACAGTAAAAAAGCTGCAAAGGTAGCAGGAAATAGTCTGTTTTTAGGTGTGATCATTTATGTGGTCTGCTTATTGTTTGGTGTTTTGGGCGTGAAAGCATACATTTCGTCGCAGACAGTAGATACAGAAGTACTTGCGATGGGAGTCAGTTATCTGAGAATATGCTGCGTGATCTCTTTTGGGATTATTTTCTTTTCCTTGTTTGAAAAGTTATTACAGGCAACAGGGCGATCACTTTATTCTACAATCGGACAGGTGGTTGGTGCACTGATAAATATCATCCTGGATCCGATCATGATCTATGGCATTGGACCTTGTCCGGAAATGGGAGTAAATGGTGCAGCCTACGCAACTGTAATTGGTCAGGTAGCATCCGCAGTGTTACTGTTTATTTTTCATATGAAGCTGAATAAAGAATTTGAACATGATGCAAAATACATGAAGCCGGATTCCGGTATTATAAAAGAAATTTATGCAATCGGACTTCCGGCGATTATTGCGCAGGCTTTGATGTCCATTATGGTTTATGTGATGAATCTGATCTTGAAGTTCAATCCGTCAGCACAGACAGCTTATGGCTTGTTCTATAAGGTACAGCAGTTTGTTTTATTCCTTGCATTCGGTCTGCGAGATGCGATCACTCCAATTATTGCATTTGCCTATGGAATGAGGAATAAAAAGAGAATTTTGGATGGCATTAAGTATGGACTTATTTATACCATTGCATTAATGATTCTGGGAATTGCAATCACAGAGATTTTCCCCGGAGCATTTGCAACGTTGTTTAATGCAGGACAGTCAAGAGAATATTTTATCAGTGCGATGAGAGTAATCTCGGTCAGCTTTCTGTTTGCTGGAATTAATGTGGCTTATCAGGGTATTTATCAGGCACTGGATAGTGGTATGGAATCCTTGATTGTTTCTCTTTTGAGACAGCTTATCATCATACTGCCGCTAGCCGGAATTATCTCTCTGTTTGTCCGAAGTGGTCAGATGGGAGTTTCAATGATCTGGTGGGCATTCCCCATTACTGAAGTGATTGCATGCCTGGTTGGATATGTATTTTTAAAAAGAATCAGAAAAAATAAAGTGAATACGTTAAATTAAGGAGGAGTCAGAGATGACAAAAAGAATCATTACAATTAGCAGAGAATTTGGAAGTGGCGGTCGCTTTATCGGAGAAGAAGTCGCAAAGAACCTTGGGATTGCTTATTATGATAAAAATATTATTGATGAGATTGCAGAACAGTTAGGTTTATCACCAGATTATATTCAGGAAAGCGCAGAGTTGTCTCCGAAGAAGGGATTGTTTGCCTATGCACTTGTCGGACGCGACATTACAGGAAAATCAGTAGAAGATATGGTGTATGAGGCACAGAGAAAAGTTATTTTGGATCTAGCCGAAAAGGAACCTTGTGTGATTATCGGAAGAAATGCCGATTATATATTGAGAGACAGGGACGATGTCTTGAATGTATTTATTCATGGGGATATGCCAGAAAAAATACATCGTATCATTGGCTTATATAATGTAGAAGCGAAGGAAGCTGTCAAAATGATGGCTGACACAGATAAAAGACGTATGACAAATTACAATTTTTACACGGATCAGAAATGGGGAAAAGCCAGCAATTATACGTTGTGTCTGAATAGTTCACAGCTCGGATATGACAGATGTGAGAAGATCATTATGGAATGTTAAAACATTGAGTGAAAGAAAATAGTTCGAAAGAGTCGGCTCTTGCAATTTTTGTGATATAATGTAGCAGATTGATTTGAAAGGAATAAGGGATTAATATGCATACATTAAAGAAATTTATTCAATATTACGCTCCGTATAAGGGGGTATTTTTTCTGGATTTGATTTGTGCCGCTGTGATCAGTTTGGCCGATCTGGCTTTTCCACAGATTTTACGAACATTGACGAAGACATTATTTACAGAGAGTTCTGATGTGATTTTGCGGGCATTGATTCCGATCACACTTGTGTTACTTGTTATGTATGTGATTCAGGCAGGATGCAAGTACTATGTTAGTTATCAGGGACATATGATGGGAGCACATATGGAACGAGATATGCGCCAACAGTTATTTGATCATTATGAAAAATTATCATTTTCATATTATGATCAGAATAACTCGGGACAGATGATGAGTAAACTGGTATCGGATTTATTCGATATCTCGGAGTTTGCGCATCACGGACCGGAGAATTTATTTATCTCGTTGATTAAAATCGTTGGATCTTTTGTATTTCTGTTCCTGATCAACTGGAAACTGGCGATTCCGCTTCTGGTGCTTGTGGCATTTATGCTGTTTTTTTCTTATGGGCAGAACAAGAAGATGCAGGCAACATTTATGGATAACAGACGTAAGATCGGAAATCTGAATTCCAGCCTTCAGGATACGCTGGCAGGAATCCGTGTGGTACAGTCTTTTGCGAATGAAGATATTGAACGGGAGAAATTTAAAAAGAGCAATCAAAGTTTTTTGATCTCAAAGGATGCAAACTATCGTTGTATGGGTAGTTTTACAGGAGGCAATTTATTCTTTCAGGGGATGATGTATCTGATGACGCTGGTATTTGGAGGTTGGCTGATCGCACATGGACAGATGGAGCCGGCAGATCTGGCGATGTATGCGCTTTATATTGGCATTTTTATCAGTCCGATCCAGATTCTGGTAGAGCTTACGGAAATGATGCAAAAAGGGTTGTCCGGATTTAGGAGATTCTTAGATGTCGTTGAGACAGAACCGGAGATTGTAGATGCAGAAGATGCGGAGCCACTGGAAAATATCAAAGGGCATGTGCGTTATGAAAATGTTTCCTTTCATTATAATGACGATGACTCACTGGTTCTTGATAATGTTTCTTTTGATATCCCGGAAGGAAAATCGATTGCGTTGGTCGGACCATCCGGAAGTGGAAAGACAACCATCTGTTCTCTGCTTCCGAGATTTTATGATGTATTTGGAGGACGTATTACAATCGATGGGAAGGATGTACGGAAACTGACATTACAGAGTCTTCGTAATCAGATTGGATTGGTGCAGCAAGATGTATATCTGTTTTGTGGAAGTATTCGTGAGAATATTGCGTATGGCAGACCAGATGCATCAATGGAAGAGATTATTGAGGCGGCAAAGAAGGCTAATATTCATGAATTCATCATGGGGCTTCCGGATGGGTATGAGACATTCGTTGGTGAGAGAGGAACCAGATTGTCCGGCGGTCAGAAACAGCGCATTTCTATTGCAAGAGTATTTTTGAAGAATCCATCTATCCTGATTCTGGATGAGGCAACGAGTGCTCTGGATAATGAAAGCGAGAAATTTATCCAGCAGAGTCTGGAAGAACTGGCAAAAGACAGAACTACAATTACTATTGCACACAGATTGTCAACGATCCGTAATGCTGATGAAATTCTGGTGGTTGCAGAAAACGGGATTGCAGAACGCGGGACGCATGATGAGCTGTTGGCAAAAGGTGGGATTTACGCACACTATTATGAAATGTCATAAAGTGATGAGGTGTTACCATTGTGGAAATTTATATGCAAGGATTGAACCAGATGTCAAAGAAAAAGCAGAAAGTATCCTGTCTACACTTGGCATCCCTGCTTCCAGTGCTATCAATATGTTTTATAAACAGATTATCTTACATAGAGGACTTCCGTTTGAAGTAAAAATACCATCTGCCAGACCTGTTGACATCAGCACATTATCAGAAGCAGAGTTCAATGAAGAATTGGAGAAAGGATATGATTTAAAGCAGTCTTTCATTTATGATCGACTGCTTTTTTCATACTCAAAATTAAAAAGAAAGGACTGAATTACGATGTAACAATGCACCAAAAATAAAAAATTGGTGTCAAAATGGTGTCAAATCAAGAAAAAGTGATGATTATAAGGAAGAAAAAGTGTTGCAAACCCCGGAAAATCAAGGTTTGCAAAAAAAATCTCAAAAAATTAGCACTCACCTCTTGACAGTGCTAATAATAGGTGCTATAGTACAACTAGAACAAAGGAAGAGGGATAAGGAATCAGAGATATGAAGCCGACAGCATTCATACAGTATTCCGGATTACAATTCCAGAAGTTCCAGCAATCAACACCTCGGAATTTTCCGATTGTGCTAAATATATTATTTATCATTTGGAAGGAGATATGACTTATGATGATGCCTAGTATTTTTAGAGAGAACTTATTTGATGATTTTATGAATGATTTTGCATTTCCAGCATTTCCGAATGTGGATAAAGAGCTGTATGGTAAGCATGCAAAAAACCTTATGAAGACTGATGTGAAAGATACAAAAGAAGGATATAAAGTAGATATTGATCTGCCGGGATTTACAAAAGATGAGATCCAGATGCATTTGAAAGATGGTGTACTGACTGTAAGTGCAGCCAAGGGTCTGGATAAAGATGAGGAAGACAAGAAAGGTAACTATATCAGAAAAGAGCGTTATGCCGGAAGTCTTAGCAGAAGCTTTTATGTTGGCGAGTACCTTACAGAGGAAGATATTCATCCGAAGTATGAGAACGGTATTCTGTCCTTCGTAGTACCGAAGGAAGAGGAGAAGCCGGTAGAAGAAAAGAGCCATTATATTACCATTGAGTAATTGTAAAATTGTAGATGTAAGTATCAGATACCCCGCAGGCACCCGAACCTGCGGGGTATTCAAATACAGTAACAGAGTAATAATATGTATGGTGCCTGCGGATTTAGACTTTTTGACCCTGGCATCATAAGATAAATATATAGATGGGAGGGAGAGACATGTCAGCGAAGCGGGATTATTACGATGTCCTTGGTATAGACAGGGCAGCCGATAAGAATACGATTAAGAAAGCTTATCGTAAGCTGGCGAAGAGATATCATCCGGATACGAACAAAGACAATCCACAGGCAGAAGAGAAATTCAAGGAAGCAACAGAAGCTTACAATGTCCTCAGCGATCCGGAAAAGAAGAAAATGTATGATCAGTTCGGTCATGCAGCATTTGATGGCACGGCAGGAGCGGGAGGCTCCGGAGCATATGGATACGGCGGACCGGGTGGAGGAACATATACGTACAGTGATCCGAATGGCACCTTCCATGAGTATCATTTTGAAGGCGGAGATATGGGAGACATGGATGATATCCTGAAGAATATCTTCGGCGGAGGCTTTGGCAGTGGTGCAGGACGGAGGAGCCACAGCAGTTACAGCGATTTTGGAAACGGCTTCCACAATGGAGGCTTCCATAGCGGAGGGTTCCACAGTGGAGACTTCGGTGGCGGATTCCAGGGAGGTTTTGGAGGTCAGTATCGAGAGAATGGCTCTGATACAAGAGCAGAGATAGATGTAACATTTGATGAAGCTGCATTTGGTGCAGATAAGATTATCCATCTGACGGATCCGAATAATGGTGGACGTGAGACATCACTGAAGGTGCATATCCCGGCAGGTATTGATAACGGTAAGAGCATTCGTTTGAAAGGAAAAGGAATGCCAGGTATCAATGGCGGCAAATCGGGCGATTTGTTACTGAAAGTAAGAGTAGGCGAGAAACCAGGATTTGAAAGAAAAGGAATGGATGTATACACCACTGCTCGGGTACCATTTACAACAGCGGTACTCGGTGGCGAAACCATTGTGCCTACATTGACCGGAAAGGTTATGTGTAAGATCAATCCGGGAACTCAGTCCGGTACTAAGATCCGGCTGAAAGGCAAGGGCATTGTGGCAATGAAGGATTCTGGCAGAAAAGGAGATCAGTATGTGACAATACAGATTGATGTTCCGAAGAATCTGACAGAAGAAGCCAAACGGAAATTACGAGAATTTGAAGCAGCATGTGGCGGCAGAACAAAGGGCGCAGCATGATAATAATAGATAAAAAGAATTAGCACTCGACTATTGACTTGGCTAATAGTCGGTGCTATATTGTGAATAGAACAAAGAGAAGTGCGACTGGTTCGCATGTCAAAGGAGGCATGTTTTATGAATATAAATAAATTTACGCAGAAATCACTTCAGGCAGTTCAGGACTGCGAGAAGATTGCAATGGACTATGGTAATCAGGAAATCGAGCAGGAACATTTGCTGTATGCATTGCTTACACAGGATGATGGGCTGATCCCGAAGATGATCGAGAAGATGGGCCTGGACATAGGTGTGGTAACGCAGTGTGTGGAACAGGCAATCGCCGGTCGCACTAAGGTGCAGGGCGGTAAGCAGTATGTTGGACAGGATCTGAATAATGTCCTGGTGCACGCAGAGGATGAAGCAAAGCAGATGGGTGATGAGTATGTATCAGTTGAGCATCTGTTCCTTGCAATGCTTCGTTATCCAAGCCGTGCAATGAAAGGAATCTTCCGGGAGATGGGTATCAGTAAGGAAGGGTTCCTCCAGGCACTTTCTACAGTGCGTGGCAACCAGCGGGTAACCAGCGATAATCCGGAAGCCACCTATGATACATTGAACAAATATGGTACAGATCTGGTGGAAAGAGCCAGAGATCAGAAGATGGATCCGGTCATTGGTCGTGATGCAGAGATCCGTAATGTGGTTCGTATCCTGTCTCGTAAGACCAAGAATAATCCGGTGTTGATCGGTGAGCCTGGTGTAGGTAAGACTGCAGTCGTAGAAGGTCTGGCACAGCGTATCGTGAAAGGCGACGTGCCGGAAGGATTGAAAGATAAGACGATATTCTCATTGGATATGGGGGCACTGGTAGCCGGTGCCAAATATCGTGGAGAATTTGAGGAACGTCTGAAAGCTGTTCTGGAGGAAGTTAAGAACAGTGACGGCCACATTATCCTCTTTATTGATGAGTTGCATACGATTGTAGGTGCAGGTAAGACAGATGGTGCCATGGATGCGGGCAATATGCTGAAGCCGATGCTAGCGCGAGGCGAGTTGCATTGTATTGGAGCAACTACACTGGATGAGTACAGACAGTACATTGAGAAAGATGCCGCACTGGAACGTCGTTTTCAGCCGGTACTTGTGGATGAGCCAACGGTTGAGGATGCCATTTCTATCTTGCGTGGTCTGAAAGAACGTTATGAAGTATTCCACGGAGTTAAGATTACTGACAGCGCACTGGTAGCAGCGGCCACATTATCTAACCGTTATATCTCTGACCGGTTCCTTCCTGATAAGGCAATTGACCTGGTGGATGAGGCATGTGCCCTGATCAAGACAGAACTTGATTCCATGCCGACAGAACTGGATGAGATGAATCGTCGTATCATGCAGATGGAGATCGAGGAAGCTGCACTTAAGAAGGAAGAAGATCGTCTCAGCAAGGAGCGTCTGGAGCATTTGCAGCAGGAGCTGGCTGAACTCCGGGAAGAATTTGCCGGACAGAAAGCTCAGTGGGATAATGAAAAGAAAGCTGTAGAGCGTATTCATAAGGTACGTGAAGAGATTGAAAATGTCGGTAAAGAGATTCAGAAAGCACAGCAGGCATATGATCTGAATAAGGCAGCAGAGCTTCAGTATGGTAAGCTGCCGCAGCTCAAACAGCAGCTGGAAGAACTGGAATCACAGACAAAGGATGAAGATCGATCCCTGGTACACGAGTGTGTAACAGATGAAGAGATTGCCAGAATCGTATCCAGATGGACCGGAATTCCAGTTGCCAAACTGAATGAGAGTGAACGTAATAAGACATTGCATCTGGCAGATGAACTGCATCACAGAGTTATTGGACAGGATGAAGGAGTAGAACTTGTGACAGAAGCAATCATTCGTTCCAAAGCAGGCATTAAAGACCCAACTAAGCCGATCGGTTCTTTCCTGTTTCTTGGACCTACTGGTGTAGGTAAGACGGAACTTGCCAAGGCACTTGCAGAGAGCCTGTTTGATGACGAGTCCAATATGGTCCGTATAGATATGAGTGAGTACATGGAGAAACATTCTGTGTCTCGTCTGATCGGAGCGCCTCCGGGATATGTGGGATATGATGAGGGTGGTCAGCTTACAGAGGCTGTTCGTAGAAAACCATATTCAGTTGTTTTGTTTGATGAGGTGGAAAAAGCACACCCAGATGTATTTAATGTACTTCTTCAGGTACTGGATGACGGACGTATTACAGATTCTCAGGGACGTACGGTAGATTTTAAGAATACGATACTGATCATGACATCAAATATTGGTTCCTCTTATCTGTTGGAAGGAATTGATGAGAACGGTAATATCAGTGAAGCAAGTAAGGATGCTGTTATGGCAGATCTGAGAGCACATTTCCGTCCGGAGTTTCTGAATCGTCTGGATGAGACAATTATGTTTAAGCCGTTGACGAAGGATAATATTCATGGCATTATTGACTTGTTGATAGCTGATTTGAACAAACGTCTGGAAGAGAAGGAGATTTCCATCAGGCTGACAGATGCAGCGAAGAATTACGTGGTAGAAGGCGGATACGATCCGATGTATGGTGCACGTCCGCTGAAGAGATTCCTGCAGAAACATGTAGAGACACTGGCTGCTAAGCTGATGCTGCAGGGTGGCGTCGGTGCAGATCAGACCATTGTAATTGATGTGGAGAATGGTAGTCTGACGGCAAGAAGCGAATAATAGATCAATGACCATAATATTTCATATTGATGTTAATTCTGCGTTCCTAAGCTGGAGCGCGGTAGAAGAACTGAAGAATGGCGCAGACCGGGATTTGCGTAAGATCAATGCTATTGTAGGCGGTGACCAGAAGTCGCGTCATGGCATTGTGCTTGCCAAGTCCCAGTCTGCTAAAAGATATGGCATCCGTACGGGGGAACCTGTTGCGAATGCCTTTCGTAAGTGTTCGGATCTTGTGGTGGTACCTCCGGATCACAGGCGCTATCAGGAATACAGTAAAAGGCTTATGGAGCTTCTGCGGGATTATACACCAGATATAGAACAGGTCAGTGTAGATGAATGCTTTATGGATTTTACCGGTATTGCGCATCGATTTCATTCGCCAATAGATGGTGCTATGGAGATTAAAAATGCAGTACGCGATAAGTTTGGTTTTACCGTAAATGTAGGAATATCCACGAATAAACTGCTGGCTAAGATGGCATCTGATTTTGAAAAACCAGATAAAGTGCATACGCTTTTTCCGGAAGAGATTCAGGCAAAAATGTGGCCGCTTCCGGTGGAAGACCTGTTCATGGCAGGCAGATCCAGCGTAGAGACACTTCATAAGCTGGAAATGCGGACAATTGGTGATGTGGCACAGGCGGATCCGGCAATTCTGGAGCTGCATTTGAAAAGCCATGGAAGAATGCTTTGGGAATCGGCTAATGGTATCGGAGATGATGTAGTGCGACCGGTGAGGGCAGAGTCAAAAGGAATTGGTAATTCTATGACTCTTGCAAAAGATGTTACCACTGAGGAAGAAGCTGGAAAAGTTCTTTTTAATCTGGCAGAGAGTGTGGGCAGGCGTCTTCGCAATGCCGGGATGAAAGCAGGTATGCTGAGTGTGGAGATCCGTTATCATACATTTCGGGATAACTCGCATCAGAAGCAGCTTTTTCGATCAACCAATAATGATATGGAGATATACGATATAGCGATGGAACTGTTTCGGGAATTTTGGAACGGAGAACCGATCCGACTCCTTGGACTTCGAAGTTCCAAGCTGGTGCATGAAGATGAACCGGAGCAGATGAGTCTTTTTGATATGCCGATACTGCATAGCAGTGCAGGGAAAGACACGCATAGTACACAGAAAATACATAGTATACTATCGACTGAACATACATCACGTAGTGATAAATTACGCAATTTGGATGAGGCACTGGATCAGATACGAAAAAAGTATGGCGATGATGCTGTGAAACGTGGAACACAATTGTAAGTGCTGGCGGGTATGTTATTGTCGGAAACCGGGGATGGAACCTGTCTGTGAGTCAGTAACATCAAGTTGATTAGAGACTTCCAGGTCAAAGGAAATGTGAAAGACATCTTCCCGGTCAGTCACATATTCTAATATAATTCCATTTTGGTCGTAAGTATGTGTTTCGGTAACACAGATAGGTGATTCTTTTGGAAGATTCAGATGCAAAGCAATATAATCGTCTGCATGCTGTACGGTAATGTGACGCTTTGCTTTAAAAGGTATATGCCCGTGAGCGGATAATGTATTGTGTAGAGAACCGATAGTGTAATCGCAATCTACAATCTTGGGGCAGAGGGCATAGTCAAGATAGGCATCTGAATGAAGCCAGAGGTCACCGTTAATATAACGCAGCCGTTCCAGATGAAAGATTTTGGATCCTTTCTGGATAGAGAGATTTTCGGCAATTCTGTCATTTGCAAGTTCAATCCTCTGCGTCAGAACCCGGCTGTGTGTGTAATTACCGCGGAGCTTTGCCTGGTTATACAGCGCAATCGCAGAGGAAACAACTTTTTTCCCGTTTTCTATTTTGCATTCGCCGATAAAGAAAGCACCTTTTCCAGGAAAGCGTGTAATACAGCCGTCTTCTTCCAGAAGTTCTAGTGCTTTGCGGACGGTAGGACGGCTTACATGGTAAATGTCGCACAGTGCCCGCTCACCTGGAAGCGGTGTGTGATAAGGCTGATTTTTATAATCTTCTAATATATGTTCTTTTAGCTGCTGATAAAGCAGCTTTTTTTTATTGGTCTCAGACATTGCGTTTCTCCATTTCATCATATGAATTTACCATAACATGTATTACCAGCTGTTTCAATTGTTTTGAAAATATATTACCACTGGTAATATAAAAGATTGACAAAAATAGTTACCAATGGATATACTTGAAGAAGTGAAACCAAAGTAGATATGATAATATATGGAGGAAAAAGTACATGAGCGAAACAAATGAAAAAAGAGTAATTTCTTATAACAAAGAAGAAATGGATGCGATTGAGAACTATCCACATAATAATTCCAAGACGGGAGTATTAATGTATGAGCATAAGTTGGTCGTAGATCCTGAGACCGGGATGATGATTAAACAGATCCGTTATCCTAAGGGATGTATGATTCCATTGCATACACATCATTGTGCCCATGGTATCTATGTGTTGAAAGGAACACTGGTGACTTCACATGGCACTTTTGGACCGGGCGAATTCGTATGGCATGATGAAGGCATAGAGATGACACATGGTGCATCGGATGAAGAAGATGTGGATATCTTATTCATTACGAATAAGACATTGGATATGAATTATCTGTAGAAAGATTCGTTATAAAAGATTTGTTGCAGAAAATATAGAAAGTTCTTGACGAGATTTAGGGGTGCGGGCGTATAATAGTAAGTAATAGAAATAAAGCGGATGATGACTGCTCTAGACACCGAAAGGGGCCGAAGAAGCAAACCGGAGGATGCATCGTTCCTCTGCGGAAACTGACAGGCAAAAGGAAGGCAGTCGGACGAATCTTTGGAGAGAATGCATTAGCATCGCCTACGTGGCAAGAACCAACTGGCAAATGGACAGAGAGATAGATGTACAGGGAAACTGTATGTTTATCTCTCTTTTTGTGTTACGACGAGTCAAAACCAGGAACATCCGAATTGAATGAGGAGAGAAATGATTATGAAAATGATGCTTGTGGGAGCCGGAGCGGTCGGTGAAAGTATAATGAAAGTATTGAAATGGAGAGACCCGTCACATAAATGGCTGGAATATGGATTAATCTGTGATTATGACGAAGCGCGCGCAAAGGAGATAGCTGATACATTGGATGAACCGGATTATTTTCAGGCGGCAAAGGCAGATGCGACCAGTAAAGAAGAGTTGATCGGCTTGATTCGACAATATGAAATTGATTTTGTGATGGACGCAGCACCACCTTTTGCGAGTAATATAATCTTTGATGCGGCTTATGAGACTGGGGCAAATTACGGAAGCATGGGTACCTGGTCGGTGCCGATGGAACATCCGGCTTATGGGCTCGGCATTGAAAACAGTTATACAGAGCCTATGACCAGATATAATTTTGACCGTCACGAAAAATGGAAAGAACGTGGTAATATGGCAGTAATCTGTATGGGTATAGATCCGGGTGTGGTTAATGTATTTGCTAAATATGCTGCAGTGGAATTATTTGATGAACTAACTGAGGTACATGTAAAAGATGGTGGCAACCTTACGATCCCCGGAGCTGATCCGGATGATATTACATTCGGGTTTAATGTATGGACTGTGCTTGACGAAGTGATGAATCCCAATGTGGAATATGATGAAGAACGTGGTGGATTTATCGTAGAGAAACCTTTTGCCGGAAAAGAGGTATTCCAGATGCCGGATGGAGTGGGAACTAATACATTAGTAAAAGTAGAACATGAGGAAACCGTAACTATGCCAAGATATCTGGGTGAATATGGATTAAAACGTGCGACCTTTAAGATCAGCCTGGATGAGAATCTGATCACGGCGTTAAAGGTATTAGATCACCTTGGACTACGCAGCCTTCATCCGGTGCAGGTAGGAGATGTGTCAGTAGTGCCGCGAGATGTAGTAGCAGCCTGTGCACCTCAGCCGAAGGACATAGGGGATGAAATGACAGGACGTATGCTGGTAGGTGTGCATTGCATTGGCAAGAAAAATGGAGACAAGAAAGAGTACTTTATCTATCAGCCATTTGATAATCAGGCTTCCATGAAACGGTGGCATTCACAGGCAGTAACTGCGCAGACGGGTTTTGGGGCAGCACTTTCTATAGAATTAATCGGGCGTGGTATATGGAAAGAGTCGGGAGTATATTCTCCGGAATATTTTGATCCGATGCCATATATGGAATTAATGAAAGAAACAGGCTTTGAATATCGTATACTCGCAATGTAATGTAGACAAATGAGTAAATGTAGACAAAAATGAAAATAAATGAAAAAGCTGTTGACAGTGGTGTGACTGCTGTGCTATATTATACAAGCTGTCGCGTGAGACAGGGCTGAGAAGCACCGCTGTCCATGAGGCACAACCGAAAATCCGGAATATATGAAATGAAAAAAGTTGTTGACAAATGTCGATGAACATGATATTCTAGATAAGCTGTTTCGAGCGAGTACACATCGCTGAAACAACAAAAATAAAAAAGTTGTTGACAAGCGACGAAAGATGTGATAATCTATTAAAGCTGTCGCAAACGACAACACAAAGAACTTTGATAACTGAACAATAGACAACAACCCTGAAGATTCTTTAAGAGAAAATTCAGAACAAGACATTTAATGTCGACCTAAAACAGTAATAACGGGATAGGAAAGCTAGTAGTTTTCCTGAACGGAATTAAACTTGATTTTAACTCACGCTGAGGTGTGAGGGAAAATATTTTTTACGAGAGTTTGATCCTGGCTCAGGATGAACGCTGGCGGCGTGCTTAACACATGCAAGTCGAACGAAGCGCTTAAGTTTGATTCTTCGGATGAAGACTTTTGCGACTGAGTGGCGGACGGGTGAGTAACGCGTGGGTAACCTGCCTCATACAGGGGGATAACAGTTAGAAATGACTGCTAATACCGCATAAGACCACAGCACCGCATGGTGCAGGGGTAAAAACTCCGGTGGTATGAGATGGACCCGCGTCTGATTAGCT
>NZ_JAOQJV010000029.1:0-8378 GCF_025567415.1 Dorea ammoniilytica | reverse complement strand
GAGCCATAAATCAGATAGTTGACGAAGAAAAAGGATTGTTATACACTTGGGAAAAATAAAGCGAATTCTATTCTATCTTAGGGTCTCTCTAATCTTTCCCAACTGACAGTAGGTTTACACCATCGTATTATTCCGTTATCATTGATATTGTTCCGCTAAAGAAGTATACTTTATCTTAGATTGGAGCGATAATCTGTGTTTATGGCAGTAAAACAGAATCTGAACAGGGAGGTCATCTATGCCTTTTGAAATAGTACGCAATGATATTGTAAATATGCAGGTAGATGCGGTGGTAAACACTGCAAATCCCAATCCTGTCATCGGCTCTGGCGTCGACAGCGGAATACATAAAAAAGCCGGACACGAGTTGTTGGTGGCAAGACAGAAAATCGGCTGTATTGATTTTGGTGATGCAGCTATTACCCCAGGATTTGATTTGGATGCCAGGTATGTTATCCATACCGTAGGACCTGTTTGGAAGAATGGCAGTCACAGAGAGGAGCAGATTTTATCTTCGTGCTATAGGAACTCCCTGACATTGGCCAAGGAGCATGAGTGCGAATCTATTGCATTTCCTTTGATAGCTACAGGCAATTACGGATTTCCGAAACCTCTCGCTCTGCAAATAGCGGTTCGTGAGATCAGTACGTTCCTGTTGGAAAATGAAATGCAGGTTTACCTGGTTGTGTTTGGCAAAGAAGCATTCGCCCTTTCGGAAAAACTGTTCAAATCCGTTAGCAGTTACATTGACGAAAACTATATCCGCAGCAAAACGCTTGATGAATATGGAACGGAAAGCATGTATGGTTCTCGTCTTGAAACAAGGCGTATAAGAGAACAGGAATGCTCTGATATGTCTGTAGGAGCAGCTATACCTATTGATTCTGATGATTGGGGGCAGCTGCTTAAAGATCTGGATGCAGGCTTTTCTGAAACACTCCTACAACTGATTGACCGTACCGGAAAGAAGGACTCTGAAATCTACAAAAAGGCAAATGTGGATAGAAAGCTGTTCTCGAAAATCCGAAACAATATGGACTATAGACCATCCAAGACAACTGCACTGGCTTTCGCCTTTGCACTGGAACTGGATGTTGATGAAACAAAAGACTTTATTGGCAGAGCAGGGTTTGCCCTTTCTCACAGCAGTAAGTTTGATGTGATTGTGGAGTATTTCCTGGTAAATGGGAATTACAATGTGTTTGAACTGAACGAAGTTCTGTTTGCTTTTGACCAGCCGCTTATTGGCGCATAAAAATGTCGCATATCATCAGACTATTCATTCTGGATCCCTATCGTTAAGGTATTCTGCAAGGCTGTAATACAACTCGCCCTTTCTTCCACGTGTCTGTTTTGCAGCTGTCATGGAATTTAAGATTGCTTCCTGTTCAGCTTCTGCTGCAGCGAGAAAAGCCCGGTTGATCACATGCTCCGGAATTGCTGATAGATGAAGCAGTTCTTCTTCACAACCGGACGGAATCCGGTTTGCGGTTGTAAATCCGATCATGACTTCTCCGCTTCCGTGACCTGTATAACCGCCGGTTCGTGCAATGCCAACCCCTGTTCTTTTCAAAATCCGTTTGAGCTGACGGCTTGTTAATGGGAGATCAGTAGCCAGAATGCTCATGATGGAACCTTTGTCTTCTTCGGAGGCAGCCATATCATTCTTTTCTTGCTTCCATTCCAGAATTTTTGGACCAACAGCTTCTCCGTTCAGTATAAAATCTTCGGTCGCACCAAAGTTTGACTGAACCAGAACGCCGATGGTGTATTCTTTTTCACCAATACAGATCACGCGGGATGCAGATCCGATTCCACCTTTCATACCGTAGCAGATGGTACCGGTACCGGCGCCTACATCCCCTTCTTCGAACTCTTCAGCAGCAACCGCAAAAGCCTGTCGCACTTTTTTTTCACCAACTGCACGTTTCTGGATCTGGTTAATCCTGCAATCATTGCACTCGCCAACGACAGGATTGATGCTCATGGGTTCCAGCCCATCGTTCTGGCACTGTTCGATCACGATACCAACAAGCGCATCCCACACCTTTCCGACATTTAACGTATTTGTAAGGGCAATCGGTGTTTCAAGGGTTCCAAGTTCTTCTAACTGTACCAGACCGGCGCTTTTTCCAAATCCATTGTGGACATAGGCTGCCGCCGTATAGTGATGTGCAAATGCATTGTCCGGTCCAGGGACGATCACGGTCACACCGGTATGATTTTCTTCCATGTTTACAGTACAATGTCCTACCAGTACACCAGGTACATCCGTGATTGTATTTCTTTTTCCTGTTTTCACTCTTCCGGGTACAATTCCAAAGTCTCGAATCCGTTTTTTCTCCACGCTGTGTTCCTCCTTGGATTTTGGCGACTATTTCCAATGATTGTATCATAGTTTTTGAGAAATAAAAACAGGATGTAGGAAATTAGAGGTTTAATAATGTTGAGTATACGGATATGTGGAAGATCACTTGTAACTTGTAAGATGGAAACATGTTAGATGCATCAGTCATTCAGTTGGCTGGTGCTTTTTGCAATATTAAATTCATTTTAATAAGCATTTTATGATATAATGGGCTCGTAGTCTTTTATAGACATAAGAATGAATATAGGGAGAATATAGTATTGATCAATCAGACTGCAAAGAAAATTTTGAAAGCATTATCCTTTGATGGTGTAGAAGTAGAAGCATTTCGTCATATGGCGGATTTAAAAAGATTGGATCCAATGAAGATTTTTTATAAAAAAATAGATGAGAAAATATATAACGGGAGTCATGCAGTCCCGATTCGTATTTTCTTTCCAACTGAAAAGAGCTTTCGCGAGAGTGAAGAAAAGAAGCATAATATTCAAGATAAAAAGTTACTTTTGTTTATACATGGCGGTGGCTGGGTAACAGAGAGCATTGATAATTATGAAAGAATTTGCGCTCGACTTGCTAATGCAACCGGACAGTATGTAGTTGCAGTTGAATACAGACTGGCACCGGAAGATAAATTTCCGGCTGGTCTGGAAGATTGTTATGCGGTTGCCAAAGCTTTATATTCCGGTGATTTTATGCTCAACATAAAACCGGAAAATATTACATTGATCGGAGATAGTGCCGGAGGGAATCTTTGTGCAGCATTATCTTTGATGGCTAGAGATCGCGGAGAATTTAGGCCGAACAGACAGATACTGATCTATCCGGCTACATATAATGATTATACGGAGAATTCACCATTTCCATCTGTTAAGGAAAATGGAACAGATTATCTTCTGACAGCTGGGAAAATGCAAGATTATATTAATCTTTATGCGAGAAATGAAGAGGATAAGAAGAATCCTTATTTTGCACCATACATAGCAGAAGATTTAACGAATCAACCGGATACGTTGATTCTTACATGTGAATTTGATCCGCTTCGAGATGAGGGGGAAGCGTATGGGGAGCGCTTAAAAGAGGCTGGCAATCATGTGGAGATACATCGGATCAAAGATGCACTACACGGATATTTTGCGTTGGGGATCAAGCAGCTTCATGTACAGGAAAGTTTCACCTATATCAATGAATTTCTGAAAGGGGAAACACTGTGAGTAAGAAAAAAGCACGTTGGAGAAAATTAGATAATGCAGCAAAATTATATTCTGCTGCCAGTAATAAAAAGGATACGAGAGTATTTCGTTTTTACTGTGAATTGAAAGAAGAAGTAAATCCTGACGTTTTGCAGGAAGCATTGAATCAGACGATAGAAACATTTCCGACGTTTTTAATGGTGCTTCGCAAAGGATTATTCTGGCATTATCTTGAGCCATGTAATTTACGGCCGATTGTAAAGGAAGAGTACAAAGAGCCTTGTAGCAGACTCTATATAAAGGATAAGAAGACCCTGCTTTTTGAAGTAACCTATTATAAAAAACGAATCAACTTCGAAGTGTTCCATGTATTGACAGATGGCACAGGAGCGACAGAATTTTTAAAAGAACTGGTAAAAAATTATCTCTATCTTATTCACAAAGAAGATGGATTAGAACAAGTTTCATTGTTACCAGAAGATATGACGGTACAAGATCAAGAAGATGATAGTTTTTTGAAATATTATTCAAAAGATCAGAAACGACCGAAAAAAAGAAAACTACATGCTTTCCAGATACGGAGAAAAAAGAAAGACGGAAATCATCTGCATGTTCATGAATCTGTTGTTTCAGTTCAGGCAGTGTTGGAGCGGAGCAGGGAACTCGGTGTATCTATGACAATCTTTTTGACAGCATTATTTATGATGGCAATAAATGAAGAAATGTCTAAGATGCAAAAGAAAAAGCCGGTCGTGTTAATGGTTCCGGTTAACTTAAGAAAGTTTTTCCCATCTTCATCGATGTTGAACTTTTTTAATTGGATTGAGCCGGGATATAATTTTACCACACAAGATCAAAGTTTTGAGGCAATACTGAAATATACGAAAGAATTTTTTGAGACAGAACTGACAAAAGAAAAGATGTCAGCGCATATCAGCGAGTTGCTCGCTTTGGAATTGCATCCGATTCTGAGGCTTGCACCTTTGGAATTGAAAAATCTATGTATTCAGGCCGGGGCAAAATATTCAGAGAAGAACACGACAGCAATTTTTTCTAATATGAGTACGGTTAAAATGCCTGCGAGTTATGCGCCTTATATCGAACGATTTGGTGTGTACACAAACACTCCTAAGCTTGAATTGTGTTTGTGTTCTTTCCAGGATAAATTATCATTTGCATTTACATCCAGATACGACACGGTGAACATTGAACGTAACTTTTATCGCTTGTTAAAAGAACAGGGAATTGCATCTGAAAAAGTAAAACCTGAATTTCCAAAGACAGGTAAGCCAAGTGAACAGGAAATGAAAGTCTATAAAATTTATAGCTTTCTGTGCATTGCAATTGTTGCAGCAATGCTTGTTACGGAGTTTAATTTCCATCCTAGAATTCGTTGGACCTTATTTACAGCCGGAGGCATTGTGACAATGTGGATTGCCTCATCGATTGGATTTTTTAAACGCTATAACCTGCTGAAAAATGCGATGTGGCAGCTTTTTATCGGTACTATTATCTGCTTTATCTGGGATGCGCAGACCGGTTGGCACAGTTGGTCTGTAGATTTTGTGCTGCCGATCATGAGTGTATCTACACTTGCAGCGATGTTTGTAACCGCCAAAGTGCAGAAAAGCCCTGTGCGAGAGTATCTTATTTACGAAATTATGGCTGCCGGATATGGATTGATCCTTCCGGTAATCTTACTCTTATGCAAAGTGGTGAAAAATCCAACAGTAAGTATGTTTGGAGCGTTAATATGTTTCCTGTTTCTTGTAGCACTGATATTGTTTAAAGGAAGAGAATTTAAAGAAGAGATGCAGAAAAATCTGCACGTATAAAATAGTGTTGATGAAACATTAAAGCTTCCCCATGAGGAACGCCCATCGGGAAATATGGGCGGATGCACCGAGAGTATCTAAAAGCCAGTGATCAGATGACCTGAGTTAGAGACATGAACAGCATCCACAATCGGGCAGAAGAAATTGTGTTGGAAGAAATCGTATATAGATAATATCTTGCCGGACTTCATTTTCGATGGAGTCCGGCTTTCTATATTCAGAAGCAGTATTTCCTATATCGGCAAAAAGCGTAGTGGCTCAACTTGAATACTGTTGATATTTTTTGCCGATGACGTGGTATACTATGTAATAGATTAACGTAGTTTTTGATTCTGTGTTGATACTGGATTTACTTGTTTTGGTCTTGTAGAGCAGAATTATGAGCTGCCGGAAGAAATCCTTCATGAGATGGGAGTTCATACAATCCCTGTTCCGAGGACGGAAGTATCAAGAACTGGAGTAAATACCACTGCTATTGATACACAGATTCAGAGAGCAGAATATGAAACTATTGATATTACTGTTCTTAAGAGGGGAATAATTGGAGTTAATAAGATTGGATATGCTCCCGTATAAAAATAAGATTGGAAGGAAGTGGTTAGAATGCATGCTATAGTCAGACAGGGGGATGGAAAGTATTACGTATCACCGGTATTTGGATATTATAAGGATGTTAAGTCTAAGGATGACTATCAGAGATATCTTGAAAGCATTCATACACCATATTATGTCGTATGGGATGAAGCAGGTGAACATCTTATTAAATGGTTTGCTATGCAACCTAATACAAAATATCTGATTCCACAGATTCTTATTATTGAGAGTGGCCAAGAAGGCTGGATAGAAGATGAGGATGGTGTTGGAGGAGTGGATTTTCTTCCAAGAGAGGTTGCAGATCAGATTATAGATAGTGGGTTATTCCCTGACGGCGTATTTGAAAAATGCAAGGCGGTTGGAGCTGGATATGAGTACAAGCCTGAGCAGGAAATCCTCACGCAAAAAGATATAGAAAATTTGGAATGGGCATCAGGTGGTTTCCATGATGCCTGCATACAAGAATGCAAGCTACAAGATGATGGTAGTTTATATGTGAAATTTGATGGTACTTGGGGTTGCAAGGTCGAAGTGTGGTTCTGGGGAGATGTTGAGTATGATATTTCAAGCAGAGATCCAGATGAATGCGATCCTTATTGGTACGGCTCAACAGTTATTATCTGGGATGACTTTGTTTACTTTGTTGACGAAGAGGATATGACCGTGGATCAGATTAGCGATGGATATTGTTGGTTCAAAGCAAGACACATGAAATACCGCATAATTCCTGATTAATTGACGGATATTCTGCCATTAAAAAATATGGCAGAAAAATCTTTCCGCCCTTGCTTGACACATGCTGATGAAGCCCACCGGCTTAATAAAAAATCCGGTATGTTCCAAAATATGGGAGAGAACCAGATAAAAGAAATCATTCATGCCGCTGCTTGTAGTGTGTTTTTTATTGATGAAAGTCAGAGGGTTACACTATCAGATATTGGAAGTGTAGCTGAAATAGAAAAGTGGGCGGCTTTGGAAAAATCAGAAATTATAAAAATGCAGCTTGTTTCTCAGTTCCGCTGTAATGGCTCTGATGGATACCTGGCATGGTTAGATCAGGCATTGGAAATTCGTGAAACAGCAAATTATAATCTTGACGGAATTGATTACGATATTCGCATCTGTGATACACCTGAAGAAATGGAAGCAATTGTGCTTGAAAAGAATTGTGCAAGAAATAGAGCAAGAATTCTCGCAGGCTATTGTTGGAACTGGCCGAAGGCTACCAGAAATAATACAAATTTCCATGATATCGAGATTGGAGATTATTCCATAAGCTGGAATCTAAATGGCGGAGATGCATTTGCAATCAGTGAAGAGTCAGTTCATGAAGCTGGATGTATTCATACATCGCAAGGTTTGGAATTCGATTATACGGGTGTCATTATTGGTGATGATATGCGATTTGAAAACGGGAAAGTGATTACAGATTACACAAAACGTGCAAAGACCGATAATTCTTTGAAAGGAATAAAAACACTAGCAAAGAAAGATAAAGAAAAAGCGAATCAGGTTGCAGATGAAATTATAAAAAATACATACAGAACACTTATGACAAGAGGGATGAAGGGATGTTATGTATATTGCACAGATAACGCCCTGGCACAATATTTTAAGAAACTGTTAAAACAAAAATGATAAAGGGGTAAAAGTCTATGAAGGAAAAAACAATAGAGCGTATTCGCAAATTTACAGAAGAGCGTGATTGGGAACAATTTCATACTCCCGCAAATCTTGCAAAATCGATTGTGATTGAGGCAGCAGAGTTGTTGGAGTGTTTTCAATGGAGTGATACTGAGTATAATCTGCAGCATATAAAAGAAGAACTGGCAGATGTACTTGTTTATTCACAAAATCTTCTTGATAAATTGGAACTTGATGCAGATGAAATCGTGAATATGAAGATGAAGCAGAATGAAGCAAAGTATCCAGTAGATAAAGCAAAAGGAAATGCGACGAAATATACGGAGCTGTAGTCTGTTGGTTATCAAAAGGTAGTGGATTCGGAAAAATCATTGGTGGCTATGCATTCCAGATCAACTATGATGAAAGCAAAAAGCCGTCTTTTAAATCAGATCGCTACTAGTTTACAGTTGTGATGCCAAATTTGAATTACAATGTCCGTCAGAATGTCCCTCAGAAAAAAGTCCAATCCGTTGGAAAGCTCAATATTGAACATGATAAAAAAGGATAATAAAATCAGTACAGAAAAAATGGAAATCGTCTGTTGAGGATATTCAGAAACGAATTAAATAAATCTGGTGGTCCTATGTCGAAAGAAAGAGAAAAAGTAATATAATGGTCTCATAAATTAAGACACTTTTTCGGACAGTTTTTAATGAATCTGATATACTTAAACCAGTATGAAAGAAAGGATCCATTATCATGTCC
>NZ_JAOQJV010000028.1:0-11402 GCF_025567415.1 Dorea ammoniilytica | reverse complement strand
CATGAGAGTAATCCTCCTTTGATATATGTTTTTTTCGTCGAAACCATTATACCTTAGAAAGTGATTACTCTCATTTTTATTTTCTTTATTCAACTAACAATTTCTTTACACCAATTTCCCCGCAAAGCCTTACATTTCTTGTCGTTGTACTTTATCTTGAATTGATTTTCAGCATCTGACACAGCTGCTGAAACAGTGCTTCTTCGTTGGGAACGACCCGATCTGCACAACAATCTTCTTCAGGAATGTCGTGTCCTCGTCGATTCATCCATATCGTATTCCATCCTGCTGCCTTCGCACCCTGCATATCGTGCTCGTAAGAATCACCTATATACAACATCTCTTCTGCTTTTAATCCCAGTGTATTTTGAGGAAGTAAGAAGATTCTTGTGTCTGGTTTTGCAAACTCCAGATCTCCGGAAACAAATATGTTCTTCTCATCCATCCAGCGTTCCATTCCTAAAGTTTGAATCTTTCCATGCTGTCTCTTTGAATTTCCGTTGGTGATAATTCCCAGGGTTACTCTGTCTTTCAAAGCATCCAGCATATTCTTTGTCGTCTCCGAAAGATAAATGTACTGCTGATAATAAACATAACGATGCTGAAATTCTAATGCGAGCTCCTCTGTACAAGACAGTCCATAGTCCCCCAGAGTATGAACGATTCGGTAAATACCGACTTCATCCAAAGTCCATTCACCATCCATATAATAATGATAAATATCATCAGAGTAATACTTAAATCTTTTGTAGAGTACATCCCTTGAGATCTCATATTTCCCTTCAAGCAATTCCTTATACGCTCCATTGAAAGCCTGCTGCTGGCTATACAGCGTATCGTCTACATCAAAAAATACCGCTTTTATCATAAATTGTCACCTTATCCTATTCTGTGAACCAAAGTTCCCCTGCCCAAATCAGTGCACCGCAGCAGCAACTGATGTATCAATTGCCGAATACGGAATTAATGTCGCCTGCAGGGCATGATAAATATCTGGTTTTCCCGGCCATACCGTATCCAGAACCTGATTCTTTCTGTCCAGCTGATGGAACCAGGATTTGTTCTCATGATCAAGCACCTTCTCATCAAGATATTTCATAAAGTCATAATACTTTGTTGCATAATATGCTTTTCCTGTCAGATGATACAGCACTGCAGAAGTATTGATTGCTTCTGCCAAAGTCCAATGCATACGATCATGTACCACCGGCCTTCCATCCCAATCTGTTGTATAGCAGATTCCCGGAGCGCCGTCTACATTCCAGGCATCTGCAATTGCCCGTTGAAACAGGCGTTCTGCGCTTTCTACATATTCGTATCTGTCTTTCTCAGATTCATACGTTGAACAGGCCCACTGAGTGATCAGTCTTGCCCATTCAATACCATGTCCCGGTGTCGCTCCATATGGCTTAAACTGATCATCCGGTGTATCTTTGTTGCACTCAAGATCCATATTCCAATTGCTGTCAAAATGCTCTGGTATTCTCCATTCATTACTCTTAGCCCAGCCAATGACATGTCTGATGATACGTCCTGCACGTTCACGATACATTTCATTTCCAGTCACATCCGCAACTGCCAGAAATGCCTCAACAGAATGCATATTTGCATTTAATCCACGGTAATCACTTAAGTTCTTAAACTCTGTATCCCAGGTATCTCTTGCAAGTCCATCCTTCTCATCCCAGAAGTACCGATCATATACCTCTAACGCCTCTTTCAAAAGCTCACCCGCTCCTGGCCGATTAGCCAGTATACCTGATGTCGCTGCCAGAATAACAAATGCATGGGCATAACACTGTTTGGTCGGAATGATACCTCCATCCGCTGAAAATCCCGCATACCATCCTCCGTTAGCCTGATCATATAATTCCTCCTTAAGCCCCTCTAACGCTGCATCAGCAAGGCTTTCGCTTCCCTCATGACCAAGCAATGCTCCAATGCTGTACACATGAGCCATGCGTGAGGTAATCCAGGTTTCCCGATTTTTATCTTTCATTGGTGTTCCATCGGTTCCCAGATAATAGGAAGACCCCCCTGGCGATGCAAAGTTGCGTCCAAAAGAAAATAATTCATTTCTCATCTTGCGAAGAAATTCTTTATTTTCGCTCGAGTCGATCACATATTTTTCTTCTGTTTTACTGATCAGGTATCGAAGCGCATCGTTGACACACAAGAAGTTCATATCAACAAGCTCCTTTTCCGGAATTCGAATTCCAAGAGCCAATCCCGCATGTTCGAACATCGGGTAATCGTTCACTCCGTCTCCAACACAAACCACTTCCTCAGATGTTATCCCAAGCATCTCCTCCAGCCTGATGATACCGGCTTTTTTACTTAAACCTGAAGGCATAAAATCGAAGCAATCTACATGTCGGTAAATCTCAATGTCTTCCAGTTTTGTTTTATTCTCGTCAATAATTTCCTGAATAATATCTAATTCTTCCTCTACCGATGGAAATGGTGTGAGACCAACCAGGTTTGGCTGATACCACATATTCGGCAATACTCTGTCAAATTCTGCTTTCAAAAATGCAATACTCTTCTTCGCCTTTTCTGAATACGGCTGAATCCAAAAATCCTTTGGAGGAAGCGTAATCCCACTCTGCACAACAGCTCCATTTTCTCCTGCAATCAATGGCTGTTTTAATCCCACCTGTCTAAGCAGACCGCAAAGATAATACGCAGGTTTTCCAGAACAGATTGCAACCCGGATTCCTCTCTCCTCCAATTTTTTCAGGAGGGCAACATTTTCTGGCTGAATCCATTCTCCCAATTCCGCTAATGTTCCATCTAAATCAAATACTGCTAATTTAATCATAACTCTTTCCTTTACTCGTAATAACCTCATTCAAATGTGATACACAACCTGCAGAACCTGCCCACAGGCAGATCCTTTCAGATGCATGGCAACAAAATAGCGTAGCAGCCCTAAAACCACTACGCTTAATCCCTGAATTTGGTTGCTATTTCCATAGTTATATAATGAAAAAGCTCTCTTCTTCAGACTCAAATGCCTGCTTCAATTTTTCTCTCGCTTCTTCGTATGAGATCAAATCTTTTAATATAACTACTCTTGGATATTTCCTCAATACAGGTGCCACATCAATTCCTGCGACAAACATATCCGCACTGTATGGGTGCGCATCTGTAATCGAACCATTGAATACCGTTACATTTTTTATTCCCAAATCTTCGATTACATTCTGAATGTTCATCTTTATGAACATTGAACTTCCGAGCCCATTTCCGCAGCAACACATAATTTGCCTAATCTTCTGCATAAAACAATCAGATTAATCGATATGGAATGTATCATCTGTCATTGCAAAAGCTTTCTCCAGCTTTTCAGTCAACTCTTTCATTGACATGATTTTTGTCAAAACTACAACTCTTGGGTAGTCCTTCAGCACCGGAGCAATATCACGTCCTACAACGAACAGATCAGCTGCAGCCGGACTAACTTCTGATAATGAAGTATGTCCTGCAGTAACTCCTGTAATTCCCATGTTCTTTAAAGCTTTCTCAATATTCATCTGCACCATCATTGAACTTCCAAGTCCTGAACCGCAACAGCACATAATGCTTTTAATTTCTGCCATTTTCTTTTCCTCTCTTTTTCATTTTTTACTGTGCAGATATTATCCACACATCTTCGCATGATCCAATTATATTTTACTACTCTTCCTCTGCAGATTCAATAAACATTTGCAATACTTTCTCTGGCTCTGTAGCATCGATAATTTCCTGAACCTTATCTTCATCTGCAAAAATATTAGAAATCGCCCGGATACCATCAAGGTGTTTATCTCCATCAACTGCAACCAATGCAACCAGGATACGAACATCATATCCATCCTCACTGAATTTGATCGCTTCATCTAAAGTTGTAACAGCCATCTGAGTCTCATTTACGGATGCAAAATCATTGCAGTGAACCAATGCAAATTCTTCTGTCAACACATAATAAGGGCCATATTCTGCTGTATTTTTTAAAACACCCTGTTCATACTGATCTGTACAGTATCCTCCTTCCACCAGTTTCTCTAATGAAATGTGAACTGCTTCTTTCCAGTCTTTCGCATGTCTTTTCAACACGATATTTTCTTTCTTAATCAATTCCTGAATCATCATAATAATACTCCTTTAATTGTGTTCTCCAAATCTGCAGAAGTCAACTTAAACTCTTTCTGGAGGAAGTCAGCTGTTCCTACCTGTCCAAATCTATCTTCAACACCGTGTCGTTTGAATTTAACAGAAACACCTGCTTCCAGTAATGTTTCGGCAACAGCACTTCCGAGTCCGCCTATTACTGAATGATTTTCAAATGTTACGACGGCTTTTTTGCCAGCAGCTTCTTTGATAATCAGTTCTTTGTCCAGTGGTTTGATACAAAACATATCTACAACTTCAACAGAGATACCCTCTGCCTCTAACTTTTCAGCACAATCCAAAGCGTCAGAAACGAGTTGTCCGGCAGCAATTACCAGTACATCTTTGCCTTCTTTGACAATATTTCCTTTACCCATCTCGAAAGTGGAACCTTCAGCATATACATTTCTCACTGCTTTTCGATTTGCTCTTACATAGTGAATCCCCTCAGATTTAGCGAATTCTTTCACGATCCAGGTTAACTGAACATCATCTGCTGCGTCACATACTACAGCTCCAGGAATTGTTCTCATTAAAGCAACATCTTCCCAGGTAGTATGAGTACCGCCATTTGGACCTACTGTAAATCCTGGGTCTGAACCAAAAATATTAATTGTGTTGTGTGCATAAGCACCTGACAAAAACACCTGATCAAATACGCGGCGGGTTGCAAACGGACCAAATGTATGAGTGTATGGTTTGAAACCAACTGCAGACAAGCCTGCAGCCATCCCCATCATATTTGCCTCAGCAATTCCTACCTGTATGTATTGTTCAGGATGTGCTTTTTGAATTTTCCCAGAACCACTGGCTCCTGCTAAATCTGATTCCAAAAATAATACCGATTTGTCAGCATCCATCAACTCATTCACAGCATCAGCAACAGTAATTCGCAATTCACGTTTACCCATCTTTCTTTCATGGTCTAATGTGAACATGTTATTCAGCCCCCTTTACAAATGCTTCCAATTCTGCGATTGCAGCATGGTTCTTATTAACCATCTCTTCAGTATTAAATTTGACTGAGTGGTTAGCCATTAATTCTTCAGCGTATTTTACGCCACTTCCCTTAATGTTATCCAAAATAATACAAACCGCACTGTCTTTTACAGCTTTTGCACGATTGATCGCTTCATCAATCGCTTCAACATCATTTCCCGGAACAACCTGTGTATCAAATCCGAACGCTTTCATTTTTTCTTCATAAGAAAACGGATTCAAGATGTCTTTTGTATAACCGTCTAACTGTTTCTTATTGTCATCAATAATAACAATACAGTTATTTAATTTTTTTGCAGCGATATACTGGAATGCCTCCCAGCACTGTCCTTCATTTAATTCACCATCGCCAACGATCAGATAAACATATTGTTCAGAGCCTTTTAACTTCAGTCCCTGAGCCATACCACAGGCAGTGCTTGTGCCCTGTCCCAGCGAACCCGTTGTCATATCAACACCCGGAGTTTTTGTTCTGTCTGGATGAGATGGCAATCTGGTTCCACCCTCATTTAATGTATATAACCATTCTTTATCAAAGAATCCACAATTAGCTAATGCACAATACCATCCCGGTCCGGCATGTCCCTTTGATAAAACAATCATATCTCTTTCATCCCAATCAGGATTTTTTGCATCATAGCGTAATTGTTTTCCGTACAATACCGCCATAAGATCTGCAATTGATAAGGATCCGCCCAGATGACCATATCCACGTTTTTCCAGCATTTTCAAAATGTCAATACGAATGTTAGCTGCCAAAACTTTTACATTTTTCAATTCAGTACCAGTCATATTTACCCCCTATTCAAAAATAAAGAGAGCGTTTTACTTCTCTCTTTATTTCTGTAACAATTTAAATATTAAGCTTCTTTTTTAGCAGGAATAACTGCACTTAAAACGATTGGAGCTAAGAATACTACAACTGAAATTACTAACATAATCATTGCTCCAACGCTTAATGACAAGTTACCAAATACCAATGCCATCCATGAGAAGTCTGCATCAGAGAATGTAGCTGATGTGAATCCCATGTTTGTGAATACAGGCATAACGATAGCTGGTAAGAAAGTGATCAACAATCCGTGAACGAATGATCCAAGGACACATCCTCTCCATCCACCTTCCGCATTTCCAAATACACCAGCAGATGCTCCACAGAAGAAATGAGGAACTACACCAGGTAAGATCAATGCTACAGGAGCAATCGAAGCGTTAACGCCCATCAATACCAATAATCCAACAACACCACCAACGAATGATACCAGGAATCCGATCAATACAGCGTTTGGTGCATATGGGAATACAACCGGACAGTCGATCGCAGGTACAGCACCTGGTACAAGTTTCTCAGCAATACCACGGAATGCAGGAACGATCTCAGATACTACCAGACGTACACCGCTCAAGATTACGTATACAGCTCCAGCGAAGTTCAAACCAGATTTGATAGCAAATACAGCCCAGTGAGTTGTTGTCTCACCAGCAACTAACAGTTCTCCCAGATTTGCAAAATCAGCTGGATCTGCATTCAAGATACCCTTTCCAACAGCAACACCAGTTACTACCAGGAAGAATACCATCATTGTAATACCAATTGAAACAGTTGAATCACGCAGGAAAGTCAAACGCTGTGGGAAGTTAATATCCTCTGTTGACTCATCTGCTTTCTTAGCAAATAATTTACCGCACTGTGCAGATACCCAGTAACCGAATCCACCGAAATGTCCGAATCCCAACTCATCAGTTTCAACGATTTTTTCCATTGAGCTATGTAAGAACCATGGTGAGAACGCAGAAACGAATGCCAGCAAGCATCCACCAGCGATCCACAATGGGAATCCTTTCAATCCTGATACACTTAATACAACGGCTAACATACAAGCCATGTACAATGTATGGTGACCTGTCAGGAAGATGTATTTCAGTCTTGAGAATCTAGCCAGAATAATGTTGAATACCATTCCCAAAACCATAATGTAAGCTGAATCTGAACCAAACTGAGTCAGCGCCATAGATACAACCGCCTCATTATTAGGCACTACTCCCTGCATATTGAATGCATAATTGAAAAGTTCACCAAATGCTAACAAAGATCCTGTCTGGATATAAGAAGCACCGGCTGAGATTACCAGGAAACCAACGATACATTTGATTGTACCTTTGACAACTTCTTCGATTGGTTTTCTCTGCAGGATCAAACCAACCATTGCCAACAAACCAACACAAATAGCAGGTGTTGACAAAATGTTAATAATAAAACCTAACATACTTTTTCTCTCTCCTTTGTCTTTATTTGATTGTGTGTTTGTCCAATATATATTTCTGGCCACTTAATCTATATTGGTACTCGAACAAACCATCACGATCTATTATATTAATATTATGCCCTACAACAAAAAAAAATACGAGAACAAAAATTTTCATTTCATTTTGCAATACATTTATGACTGTACATTTTCTTGCACAAACGACTGCACGATAGTTGCAATGTTTTGTAATTGATTCAAAAACACCACTTTTTTATAATAATAAGGTAGTAACAAATAATTTATTTGGAAAGAATCAGAGGAATTATTATGACATTTCAGCAATACTTAATGCTATTTCTTCTTATTATGATGGCACTTGCTTTTCCTTATTACATTAGAGCAAATGTTAAGACCAGATTAAGAAAATGTAACGAAAAGAATGATATAGAAGGGTCGTTAAAAATTTTAGATGGCAGATTATATTCCTATCTGTTTGGTAAATATGCCGTCTTATGGGGAAAAATCCAACTATTCATGGCAACCAACGATATGGAGCGTTTGGCAGAGACGCTGAATGCAGTAATCGATGGCAGGTTTTCAAAAAAAGAAAAAAATCAGGCAATCAGCACAACCTTCTTCTTCTTTGTTGATGCACAGGATAAAGAAATGTGCAAAAAGCAGTTAAAATTCTTAAAAGACTCTGCAAAAGCAGAAGAATACGAATTCGATCGTGCAATGTTTCGAATGCTTGTCGACCATTCTGCAACGGAAGATGATGTCGAGATCATAAAAGAAAAACTCGATGCATTGAAAAATGTAAAAGGTAACCACAGCAGCCAGATTGGTATTATGGAATATATGCTGGGTGTCCATTATTCAGACAATGGCAACAAGCATGAGGCAAAACGATATTTACGAGATGCCAGATTACATTTGAAAGACACACCGTATCATTCAAAAATCAAGAAGATGTTATAAAGAGGTAACAATGGATTATTATTTAGATAAGAGAAGCGAGGAAGTATTACAATTGCTTCTTTATGCCAATCACTACATTACTGTTAATGAAATCGCCACACACTTAAACGTCTCTAAAAGAACGATTTACTATGAAATCAATAAAATAAATAGTTGGTTTTCCAATAACGGAATACCACCGATTGTCCAGCAAAGGCAAAAAGGAATCATCCTTACAGAAGATCAACGCTCCTTTCTCCGCCAGGAATACTATCTTGAGCAGTCAACACCTGTCGTACTCTCTCCTCAGGAGAGATACAACACAGAGATCTGCATGATGTTAGTCGGTGGTGAGACCTTATATATTGAAAACTTTGCACAAACATGTGATGTAAGCCGGAATACGATTATTAATGACTTCAAACAGGTTACAAAAATACTGAATCAATACAATCTGACAACATCCTATTCCATCCGAACTGGTTATACTGTTGTTGGAGACGTATTTAAAAAGCGTGCACTATTCTTCTTACTATTCCCCGATCTCTGGACAATTTACATGAATAACAAAAGCGAAGAGATAATTGCGATCGTAGAGGCAAACCTGACAAAATTGAAAGAGATCGAAAACAAGTTAAATGAACAATATGTTTCCGGTGTGCTTCCTGCCTTAGCAGTATTCATTACTGAAATGGCGAACAAAGAGGAATCTTTACAATTCTTTAACGTAGATGAGGCAGAGATCACAGAAACACAGGAATACGAATTAATAGATACATACTTCCCAGACTTAATCACCAATGAGAAAATCTATGTTTCATTACATTTGCTTGGTTCCAGGATTCAAACGGTACCAGTCAATATTATGAACAAAGAACACGAGTCATATAGATTAGCACAACAGCTGGTTGAAGAATTTGAAAAAGTGACGCTTTCTTACTTTGCCAACAAAGAAGAACTAATCAAAGCAATCACAGCCCACTTGCATTCTTCTATGTACCGTTATCGTTATGGCATTCAATTAGGAAACCCAATGTTGAATGAGATTAAAAATGAATATTCTGAATTGTTTGAATTTACCAAACGGGCTTGTAAAGTACTGGAGAAAAAAATCGGCTTCTATATTTCAGATGCCGAAATCGCTTACCTTACACTACACTTTGGAGCTTATCTCATCTCCAGGAAGCCGGTTGAAAATGAGTTCAAAATCCTCGTAATCTGTAACAGCGGTGCCGGAACCAGTGCAATGATCAAAAATGAAGTGATGGCCCTGGTCCCACAGGCAAATGAGATCACAAACATTTCACTTCAGGATTACGACCCAAATCATAACTATGATGTCGTCATTTCAACAATATACATCAAAGAAGAACAGAACCTGGTAAAAGTACACCCGATCCTGACAGACCTGGACAGAATTGCCATTTTAAGAAAATGTATGTATGCTGAACCATATATGCAGCTTCAATTAAACGAAATTGTAAAAATTGCATCTAAATACATGCCGGAAGATAAACTGGAACTTTTCCAAACTGAATTGAAGAATACGTTCTCAGACAAAAACATCAATACTTTACCGCAAAAAGGCTATGGGGAAGGTTTATTGTATTACTTAAATCCAGGTCACATTCAAGTTGTTGAGAACGAGGTGGATTGGGAACAGGCTATTCACATTTCAGCTTCTTCACTACTCATGGATGATGTTATTACACAATCATATATTGATTCCATCATTCGTAATCAGAAAAACGGATATCACATGTTCTTGAATTCTGATATTGTACTTGCTCACTCCAGCATAAATGATGGAGTAAAAAAATTAGGAATATCAATGGCTACATTTAAAAAACCTGTTCCATTCTTAAATGAAAAACAGGCAACAATTATTATCACTCTAGCCGCTGAAAACCAAACGGAACATATTCAAGTGCTAAATGATATTTTAAAAATCTTCCAAAAGAAGAAAAACATTCAAAAAATCACGGATTTTAACAAATCAATCGACATCTATAGTTTCCTCCAAAACGAATTGAATTCGTAGAAAAAAGTGGTGCCAGAGTTTAACTCCGACACCACTTTTCCTTTTTCTTCCTGATTCGGTTTAATATCCTGATGCTTCCCTGTTATTTACAAGTTTAATAATACGGCTGGTACCCAGTCTCTCGGCGCCTAATCTTATAAACTCCTCAGCGTCCTCTAATGTAGAAATACCGCCTGCCGCTTTCATTTTCACATGTTCTCCAATGTGTTCAGAAAACAGTTTAATGTCCTCCGGTGTTGCTCCTCCTGTTCCAAATCCTGTAGATGTCTTAATGTAATCAGCTCCTGCTTCTGTTACCACCTGACACATTTTTATCTTTTCTTCTTCTGTTAAAAAGCAGGTTTCGATAATCACTTTTAATATCTTTGTGCCACATACTTTCTTTAATTCCGCAATTTCCTCTTTTACCGCTTTATAATTCTGCTCTTTTACCCAGCCAAGATTGATTACCATATCAATCTCATCAGCTCCATTATGAATTGCATCCTGCGCTTCAAACACTTTACAGGCTGTTGTATTATATCCATTCGGAAAACCGATTACCGTACATATCTGCATCTTGTCCAAAACATATTCTTTTGCCTGTTTTACAAAAGAAGGTGGAATACAAACAGAAGCTGTTTGATACTGAACTGCATCGTCACAGATTTTTCTGATTTCCTCCCATGTTGATGTCTGTTTCAGTAATGTGTGATCAACTCTTTTTAAGATATCGTTCATCATGCCTTCCCCTTTTCTATATTATTTATATCTTACTATGCCACATTTTCATTCCAGCATATTTAATTATATTATACGCCACATTGTATTTTTCGTAAAGAAACATTTGCAAAATAGATGGTGTAAACCTACTGTCAGTTGGGAAAGATTAGAGAGACCCTAAGATAGAATAGAATTCGCTTTATTTTGGCTCAATCACAAATTTTGTGGGATTTCCGATTCCTCTCGTAGCTCTGTCGGCTCATATCGAATAGCTTCAGAAAGAAATATTCGTCATCAGGATA
>NZ_JAOQJV010000027.1:0-18385 GCF_025567415.1 Dorea ammoniilytica | reverse complement strand
ATTCTGTGCCATAGG
Organism: Dorea ammoniilytica; assembly: GCF_025567415.1. Classification (NCBI taxonomy): domain Bacteria; kingdom Bacillati; phylum Bacillota; class Clostridia; order Lachnospirales; family Lachnospiraceae; genus Dorea; species Dorea ammoniilytica. The sequence goes on along the minus strand of NZ_JAOQJV010000027.1, from coordinate 18,370 downwards.
TTATTTCTCCTGTTCTCGTATTGATTATAATTATATATCAAAATCCTTGAGAATAGGGTGTCAACTTTTATGATACAACATCAGAAAGAAATATAACGGATGATGAGGTCAGAAGTTATATGAAACAAGCAGATATTATGATAAGTCAGTGGGGCGGTCAAAGACAAGCGTTTTATGGAAAAAATGGAGTATGTGTTATTACGAAGTCTGGAGATGCATGGATTTATAAGACTACATGGAAGAATACGGATTTTGATGAGAACACAGAAAGAATATTGGAGGTGGTGAAAAAATATGTCAAATAGTAGGGTGGATTATGAAGCAGATCATTATTGTCCAGTGTACGACAGGATTATAAATTCTGATTTATGCTATGATTCTATGATGTGTTTACATAGATTTTTCAAGGTATCCTCTGTAAAAGAATTGTCGCAGGTAGAAGATATTGATAAGGCAAGAATGAAATGCGAAAAGTGCAAATATAGTGAAGAGTGTTAAATGCCACCAGTCGTAAATGACCGGTGGTATTTTTGTACCCATTTTTAGAGCGAGGAGGTGAGAAAAGTGAAGAAGAGAGTGGCAATAGCATTGACTGCTATTTGTATGGCGGTAGTGTGCTTGACAGGATGCCAGGCTGTAACAAAGGATTACGGTGGAGAGATGACAGTGAACCTAGAGCCAAATCAGAAGCTAGAAGAAGTTACATGGAAAGATAACTCCCTGTGGTATCTTACTCGACCTATGACCGATGAGGATGTGGCTGAAACGCATTTGTTTCAACAGCAGACAGATTTTGGAGTTTTTGAAGGAACTGTAACTATAGTGGAGTCAAAAGAGTAAGGCGGTGATCCGTTTATCTCCCATTGAGGCGCAGGGTTATGCGTCTTATTTTTATGCCCTGCCATAAGGCTATAAACTGGACAGCTACCCAGCCGGAGGTCTACCCGGCTATATCCCATACCGCTGAAAGAGCGGTCAATAAAATATTTCAGGAGGAATGTAACTATGAAAAATATTCATGAGATTTTGAAAGAGTATGAACTGGAGGTCCCAGCAGATAAGAAAGCAGCGTTTGATAAGACTTGGAAAGAGAACTATCGTACCAAGAGCGAGTATGATAATGCCGTATCTCAGAGAGATAACTATAAGAGCTCCCTGGATGATGTGAATGCCAAGCTGAAAGAGTTTGAAGGCGTGGATGTGAACGATCTGCAGGGGCAGATCACAAAGCTTCAGGGAGATCTGAAAGCGAAAGATGATGAGTATGCAGCGAAGGAAGCAGACCGTATGTTTATGGATTCCATCAAAGAAGCAGTCAAGACTGCAGGTGGAAGAAATGAAAAGGCTGTTATCGCAATGCTGGATATCGACGCTCTTAAAAAATCTAAAAATCAGTCCGATGATATCAAGACTGCACTGGAAAATGTGAAGAAGTCTGACGGATATCTGTTCGGAGTGAATGAACCAATCAACAACCCAGTAGGTGGTACAGGCGGTAATGGTGGAGCTGATATCGGCGGAGATGATGTGACGGCTCTTCGTGCTGCTATGGGACTGCCGGAAAAGAAATAGGAAAGAGGTAGAAAAGAATGGCAAATACAATTGCATTAAGAAAACAGTACTCTACACTTCTGGATGAGGTGTATAAATTGTCATCCCTGACATCCGTTCTCGATGGACCAAATGAGTTGGTCAGAGAGGGAGCAAATGCAAACGAGATCCTGATTCCAAAGATGGATATGGATGGCTTGGCAGATTATGCCAAAGGGACAGGCTATGAAGCGGGAGATGTAACTTTGGATTACGAGACAAAAAAATGCGCTTACGACAGAGGCCGTATGTTTACTGTGGATGCAATGGATAACATTGAGTCTGCAGGTATTGCATTTGGACGTCTTGCAGGAGAATTTTTGAGAACCAAGGTTGTTCCGGAAATTGATGCGTATAGATTTTCAGCTTATGCTCAGATTCCCGAAGTAACTACAGTACAGAGTGATCTTGCAGATGGAAAAGCAGCACTTGCAGCAATTCGTGCGGCGAGAGGCGAGATCGAAAATTCAGAGGCGAACCTTGCAACATGCTATCTGTTCATTAACCCTACTCTCGCAGGAATGATTGATGATCTGGACACAACCGCTTCTAAGAAAGCGATGGAAGGTTTTGCAGGTATCGTGAAAGTGCCACAGGGAAGATTTTATAATAAAATTACTCTGACTGCAAAACAGAAGGGCGGATTTACCAAAGCATCAGGAGCATTAAACATGAACTTCTTGATCGTGGATAAGAATTCCGCAATCCAGTTTCAGAAGCACACTGTATCCAAGATTATTTCTCCGGATCAGAATCAGACTGCGGATGCATGGAAATTTGGCTATCGTACGGTCGGTATTGCTGAGTGCAAAGACAATAAGAAGGCTGGTATTTACGTACACACAGTTAAGACTGCCGCATAAGGAGTGATTGCGTGAATGTAACCTATGATTATTATCAAGATGTCTATGGCGGTTCAATGATTCCGATGAACCGCTGGAAGACATTGGAATTGAAAATGGGTGCCAGATTGAACAGATACACATTTGATCGCATGCAGGGGGAGTGGACTGATCCAGCGAAGCTTGCTCTGTGTGAGATGTGCGAATGCGCATTTAAGTACGATCAGAGAGATGGAAAGACATCGGAGAATAATGACGGGTATTCCGTATCTTATGATATGAACAAGTCATTGGATTCAATGTTGTACGGAATCGCAGAGATGTATCTGGTCAATACTGGACTCATGAGTTTGGCGGTGGACGATGATGTTGATAAATGCAACGATTACAATCTATAACCGGAAAGCCGGCAGTAAAACCACCTTTGACACCTGGAATCGAACGGTGATCCGGGGCGTGCATGTGTATGTGGACCATAAAGTATCTGCAGGTGATTCCGGACTGAACAGCGCAGAAGTGTACAAGATCCGTATTCCTGCTGATGTGGAGAATGCGGATCAGTATCTTCCGCCAGAAGAGTACGCAGAGCTTGAAAATCCGGCTGGATATTGGACAATCCAGAATGATGATCACATTGTCCTGGGTGAATGTAGTAAAAACATTGAGAAGCCGGCAGATCTGCAGAAGATGAGTCGGCGTCATTGCAAAGTGCTGTCCTGGTCCGATAACCGGTTCGGTGGACTTCCGCATTGGAGGATTGGAGGGGCGTAAGATGGCACAGAAGAAGCAATTTAGTATCACGACTCCCAGAGGTAGTATCACAACTGTGCAAACTGACGGAGGTATTGTGACAGCTAAATTAGAGTGGAATCCGGCATTTGCGAGCCAGAAGGCAGAGTCCTTTTCCAAGGCGCAGATGTTCGTGGACTCAGAGTGTCTCAGATATATGAACCCACTCACACCAAGGAGAACCGGCATGATGATCAAATCAGCAACGCTTGGTACAGTGATTGGATCCGGATATATTGAGTACCTGACGCCTTATGCCCGCCGGCAGTATTATGAGCACAAATCACGAGCAAGGTGGTTTGAGACTATGAAAGCAAGCAAGAAAGACGTAATCAGAGAGGGGGCTGAGAAGCTTGCCTGAAGTTAAGAGACCGATCATTGACAGTATCCGAGAGTACATTGCTACTTGTCCGTATATCGATGATCGAAAGATTAATATTGATTATCTCGGTGATAGAATGGAGTATTCCATTGATCCGATCGGAGCAGATCCCATTTACAGAAGATATACAGATGGGACTTGCCTGAAGCAGTTTCAGTTCGCTCTGACCAGTAAGGAGGCTTATGATGGTGACGCAAGAACGGCGATTGCCAAGAGTGGTTTTTACCAGTCGTTTGAAGAGTGGGCGGAACAGAACAACTTAGAAGATATTCTCCCAGAGCTGGACGGGCACGATGCCATAAAGGTAGAAGTGCTGCAGTCCGGCTATTTGTTTGCACCGGATGTAGACCTGGGACGATATCAGATGATCTGCAGATTGATTTACAAATAGGAGGTAGAACATGGCAGGAGATACAAATAAAAAGAAATTGGTAGGCAGGCATAAGCGGGTAGCGTTTATGGATGTTGCTGGTGATGGTAAGACATTTACCAGGATGACAGGGTTCACATCAATGTCAGATTCAAAGAACTCTACAGAGTACAGCAGGCAGTATGTGGATGAAGCATCAGAACGATCAGACGTAGTTGGATATGCTCCGTCTATGGATTATGAGTTTGACCGTTATACAAATGATGCGGTGCATGCAAAGCTGGCAGAGATTACAGATGATGAGATTCTGGGATCAGATGCACAGGTAACTGTTGTGGTTGTGGATCTCTTTGACGCTACGGCAGAAGATGCCGATACATGTACAGCCAGAAAGCGTGACTGGAGTGTGATTCCGGATTCAGAAGGTGATGGAACGGATGCACTGATCTACAAGGGTAGTCTGAAAGCAGCAGGAGAGATCGTAAAGGGTACTGCGACAACGACAGATAAGTGGCAGACGTGTACGTTCGCAGCAGAGTGAAAAGATAGGAGTGTGAGCCGATGAGCCTTTTTAAATATGGAGATCTTGAAAGAGAGATTGATTTTACGGATGTAGAGTTCCTGGAGAATTTGGATGAAGCAAAGGAATTGATTAAGGAAGAAGCAGCGCAGGTGCCGAAGGTAGGAAAGACCGCTGATATCATCCGTGCGCAGTGTCAGTGCTATTTTAATTTCTTCGATCGTGTAATCGGAGAAGGAGCGCATGAGGAAATGTTCGGTGGGAAAACCAGTCTGAACGCGTGCTTGAATGCTACAGATGCACTATTGGCTTCTGAGAATAAAGAAGCCGACAAGCTGAATCAGAAATATGGTAATTATACTGTTCAGCAACATGGTAATAGACAGCAGAGACGAAAGTATGATAAGAACAATCGCAATAAGAATCGCGGCAATGGAACTTATTACAACGGTAATAGGTAATGCGTTATGAATATTCTATTTGAAGAATTCCCGGATTCAGTGTGTGTGAATGGAGAAAACTACCCAATTGAGACAGATTTCAGAGAATGGATCCGTTTCATTCAGTTGGTAGAAGATGATGAAGTTCCTTGGCAGATTAAATGCCAGTTGATGATGCAATGGTATGCAGATGGAATGCCAGATGATTTGGAAGGAGCTGTCTATGCGCTGGGAAGATTCCTCGAAATGAGGGTAGATAGATCTGACAGTGAAGAACATTCTGAATCAGTGCCGAAACAGTTGTATTCCTTCGAGCAGGATGCAGACTGTATTTACAGCGCATTCCGGGAGGTATATGGAATCAACCTGCAGACGGTTCCATACATGCACTGGTGGGAATTCCAGACGCTATTTATTGGACTTCCAGAGAAGACGGAGATCAAGCAACGGATCATGTACCGGAACACAGATCTCCGGGATATCAAAGATAAGGATGAGCGTAAGCGGATCCAGAAGATACAGCGAGCGATTTCGCTGAAAAAGAACAGAAAAATGACAGATTATGAGATAGGGGACATGTTTGCATGATAAAGAAGATTGGCATCCCGACAGAACGGAAGTGGTTCAGATGCCCCTATTGCGGTAAGAAGCTACTGATTTATGATGATACCGCCGAGTGTCATGGCGTGTACCTGAACTGTCGGGAGTGTAGAAAAGAGGTAAAGATTAAGATCTAAGCACATGTGAGCCGTTGAGCCGTGCTATTAGCCTAGAAAGGGTGGTAGTGTGGCAGACGGCTATTTGAATTTTGATACAAAAATTAATGAAAAGGGATTCAACGAAGGAGTTGGCAAGCTAAGTAAACTTGGAAAATCCGGGCTGTCGATAGTATCTAAGGCAATGACCGGAGCTGTGGTTGCAGTTGGAACTGCTGCTGGCGCAATCATAAAGTCATCACTTGGCGTTGTTGCGAATATGGAACAGCAGGTCGGTGGTGTAGAAACCCTATTTAAGGATAGCGCGAATACAGTTATCGATAATGCTAATAGGGCGTATAAAACGGCAGGAATGTCTGCAAACAACTATATGGAAACTGTAACCAGTTTCTCGGCATCGCTGTTACAGAGCCTTGGAGGAGATACTGCGAAAGCAGCGTCTTATGCAGACAGGGCTATCGTGGATATGTCCGACAATGCAAATAAGATGGGCACAAGTATGCGTGACATCCAAAATGCTTATCAGGGTTTTGCGAAGCAGAACTATACCATGCTTGATAATTTAAAGCTTGGTTATGGTGGTACTCAAGAAGAAATGAAGCGGCTCGTTTCCGATGCAGCAAAACTTACAGATGTCCAGAAAGAACTCGGTGTTACAGTTGATGCCAACAGTCTATCCTTTGGAAATATTGTAAATGCTATCAGCGTTGTGCAAAAGCAGATGGGAATTACTGGAACTACTTCGAAAGAAGCAGCGACCACGATTGAAGGTTCTGTAAGCTCTGCTAAAGCAGCTTGGGAAAACTTTGAAGCTGGAGTTATAAGTGCAAATGACCTTGTAGAGACATTCTGGACTGCAACACAGAACATTTTTACAAATTTAGGTCAGATCATTCCAAGACTAGGAAAAACAGGGATAGATGTTGTTAGTGCGCTTGCTGGAAAAATTGGTGGCGCTGTTCCTCAGGTAAAAGGCTTAACTGATGCAATTGAGAGTATTGCTGACAAACTTGGCAGTATGGATACCGGACAACTTACGAATCTTGGTAAGATGTCCGCAGTTCTGATTGGAGCCGCGCCTGCGTTATCTCTAATTGGTAAGGGTGCCGGAACATTTTCTGATGCTCTTGGCGGACTAGGAAATGTCACTGGTGGGGCAATTACTGCTATTAGTAAGCTTCCCGGTACAGTGAAAAGCGCGTCTGCATCTCTTGGGAAGGCTGGAACAGCATTCAAGAATGTCGGTGATGCTATCGCATTGCCATTCCAGGATCTCGAACCAAAGATCGCTCCGGCAATCGGTAAGTTGGGAGGATCTGTTTCCGAAATGTGGAATGCCGGTCCCGGTGGAAAGCTCACAAGTGCTGTTACACAGACAGCCGGAAAAGTAGGAGAGTCGTTTGCGAAGGTAGGTCCTAAATTAGCAGAGAAGTTTCCAACAATTACCGGTAAGGTCGGAGAGCTTGGGAAAAAAGTATCTGCAATCGTTCCGAAATTTGGAGCAGTTGGGGAAAAGATAGCTAGTTACGGTGGAGTGATCGGAGATTCGTTCAAGCCAATCCTGTCTAAGGCAGCTACATTTGCACCGGCGTTCCTGAAATGCATGAACATTGCCGGAGGACTCGGTATTGTCGTAGCAGGACTCGGGCTCTTGCAGGGCGCGTTCGGTGATCAGATCGGACAGATCCTTACGATGGTCCAGACAAAAGGGCCAGAGGTAATCACAAATTTCTGTAATGGAATTACAGCAGCACTTCCGAACTTGATTGCGCAGGGAGCTATGTTGCTTAACAATTTGTTACAGGCAATTACAGCAAATCTGCCGGCTATCATTAGTGGTGGAATTTCCATCGTATCAACACTGATTTCTGGAATTGCACAACAGTTACCTACATTGATCCCGACAGCATTAATGATGATTGTTACATTGGTAGGATCGCTACTTTCCAATCTAGGTCAGATCGTGGATGCCGGTATCGACTTGTTGGTTGGTTTGGCGCAGGGACTGGTGAATGCATTGCCGCAGCTGATTAATCAGGCACCGACTATTATCGGTCAGTTGGCGACGGCGATTATTTCGAACCTACCGAAAATCTTACAAGCCGGAATTAAGATCATCACAATTCTTGCGACCGGACTTGTACAGGCAATTCCACAGCTGATCGGTAAGATTCCGGCTATCATTAGCCAGATCAAGAATGCATTTACCAGTGTGAACTGGGGCAGTGTTGGAATGAATATCGTCAAAGGCATTGCCAGTGGATTAACAAATGCGGCGAAGAGCCTGGCAGATGCAGCGGCAAATGCAGCAAGTAATGCATTGGATTGGGTGAAGTCAAAGCTTGGCATCCACTCGCCGTCACGAGTATTCCGTGATCAGGTTGGTAAGATGATGGCTCTTGGTATGGGCATTGGATTCGAGAAGAATATTCCGATCAGATCCATGAGTGCAGGAGTACAGAAAGCAGTATCCGGATTGCAGAGATCCGTAAACATTGCAATGTCTGGCGGAGTTGATACACCATCAGTAGACAAGTTCAAAAACTCGCCAGGATTCGATGGTAAAGGATCGATTGATTATGACCGTTTGGAGAAAATCCAGATGAGAGCTGCAGAAAAAATGGCGAAGCGTCCAATTTTCCTTGGAACTAAGAGGATAGATGAACCATTGCCGAAAGGAGCGGTGCCGGCATTATGATAAAGGCATATTATAAAAATAGTAAAGGAGAGGTGCTTTGGTTGACCAAGGCGCCTTTTCGTACTGTTGAGGCTGATTGGTTTGACAGTACGTGGGAAGAGACAGAGGACGGCTATGAAAAGGTAGTTACCTTAGATGTCTTTGGAAAGAGAATGGAGTTCGTGCAGAACATGGAAACTCTGTACAGAATCATTTCTGTAGACGCTGAGACGGGAAAATACGGACGTTTGTATGTGAATGATACATTCTTACCATGCCAGATTTACAAGACCAAGAAAACAGGATGGAAGGGGTATGTGTATACAGAAGTGGAGCTCACATTCCTTGCACCAGAGTTGTCGTGGATCACAGTTCTGGAGAAGAGGTTTTATCCGCAAACAGAACCAGTTGCAGTAAGTGGATTAGATTTTCCTACGGATTATCCATTTGAGCTTGTGGAAGAAAAGCGAGGATCTGGAGTATTTGAAATTGATCATATTATTCCATCAGATTTTGAAATGGTGATCTACGGTCCATGTTCAAATCCAAAGGTGTTGATCAATGGGTATCCTTATGAGATTTTAACTACATTGGAGAAAAATGAGTATCTGATATTAAATACGCTAGAAGAGACAATCACGAAATATCTATCCAATGGCATGACAGCGAATTTGTTTAATGCCAGAGGATATGACCATTCCGTATTTGAACAGATACCACCCGGATTAATATCTGTGAATTGGAGCGGAGAGTTTGGAGTGGATCTGTATATCTTTCTGAAGCGGAAGGAGGCAGCATGGTAATACTAGCAACGCATCAAAGAGAGATTGGCAGTAATCCACTGAAGAGAGCCAACTGTACCTTCGACGTGAACGGGGAAATGAAGTTCTCCGTGAAGATTGCACGGAGCTATTGGACTAAAGATATGACATATGGGAATCTGGTGTACATTCCGGATACGGAGTATGGCGGGATCATCGGCAAGGTTCTTACCAGTACAACACTGGATTACGTGGAACTGAAGGGTTACACCTGGCGCGGAAGATTGGCATACAAAGCCATTGAGCCGCCATCCGGAAGGGATTATAAAGTTGTGTCAGGAGAACTCAACAAGGTACTCAAAGCATTGATAGAGCCGGAATTTGATGGATTATACGTGGTATCCAGTGAAGATACAGGCGTATCTGTAAGTAATTATCAGTTTGATCGGTATTGCACGTTGTTGGAAGGTGTCACGAAGATGCTGACTTCGGTTGGATATCGGCTGGATATTCAGCACAAGCGGGAGAAGGGCGTTCCGGGGTATGTTTTGATCAGAGCAATTCCAATCGTAGATTATTCTGATCAGATTGAATTGTCCAAAGACTGTGGATTGAATTATACGATGGAAGACATTCGAGATGGAGTTAATCATCTGATCGTCACCGGCAAGGGGGAATTGCAGGACAGAAATGTATTTCACCTGTATGCTTGGCCGGATGGGAGTATTAAAAAGACTCAGTATTACACCGGACTGGATGAGATTGTCCAGGTCTACGAGAACACATCCACTGAGACAGATCAACTGGAAGACCAGTCACTTGATAAGTTGACTGAGCTGATGAGTAAGAAGAAATTCAGCATGGATGTGGAGAAGCTTGGCATTGATGTAGGTATCGGAGATATCGTTGGCGGACGAGATTACCTTACTGGTATGTATGGAGCAAAGCCTATCGAGAACATTACCTGCAGCGTAATTGCAGGAGTAACATCGAAAGAATATGAATTGGAAGGAGAAAATGACGATGGAGATAGTTAGTGGAAGAACCGGAAGCCCGCATGTGACGAGCCAACAGTTCAGGCAACTTGTCGAGGGAACAGTTGGACAGGAGAGTTATATTCTAACATCCGGTGAAAATTTAGAACCGGAACTTGCGTCGAATAATATATTGAAGATTCGAAGCGGTATGATGAGTCATCATGGAAATATTTCCAGTATAAAAATTGGAACCTATGATGAGGTCGAACTGACTAACGGAAGTCAGGGGATGAAGCGTATTGATCTGGTAGTGAATCGATATACAAGAAATACGGAAACGAATGTTGAAGCCAATAATTGGGTAGTTATTACAGGAACGCCAGTGGCGTCTGATCCGGCTGTGCCGGCATATACAGTTGGTAATTTGCAGGAGGGAGATTTGACCGATGATTGTCCAGTGTTTGAAGTGCATTATGACGGATTGAATGTTACAGAGGTCAAAAAGCTATTGGATGTAGCTGATAATATGGGAAAGATGAAAACAGAGCTTGCTGAATTAAATGGCAATTATGCGAACAATGTTCGGTTCATTTTTTTCACGATGACTCCGTATGGATCTGGTAACTCCAGTGCATTGATAACCACCATTGCAAAGATCAATTCGTTGTTTGGGATAACAGATGCTACTCCGCAAAATTCAGGAGCCGTCATCATGAATGGAGACGGAAATGCTGACTCTTTACATGCTGAGGGCGTAACTTGGCAAGGTGAGAATCTATACGCTGTATTCAACAAGAATGTCAACGGACGCTTTCGGATTACAGGACTGTTCTACTATTCACCGGCTGGTGCTATAACCTTATCTTAATAAATATGCACAACCTCCATATAAGAGCTTCCTGTGGTTGACGCAGCTCCAGATGCCGAGGATTTCTTAAGCTGTGGCGTGAGCACTGTTCCAGCTTGTAGGAACACTACGCGCCCTATGTTGATGTTCGCACTTAATCCATTATAGGAATAGCCAGCTCCAAACAGGACGTATGCATCATCTACTACTGTGGCACTTGCTACAACCTGTGCCTGTATGGATGCCGATGCACCGGAAGCAGCTGATCCCTGCGCATACATTGATACGTAGTACAACCCAGACTTTTTGACGGTCACGGCAGAATCCGCTCCGGTGGTGGTCTTGTAGTATTCGTTATCAATCGCGGCTTTTTTAGATCCGATATTTTTGGAAGTATCGGAAAGATTCCATGCGCTGCTCCATTTGCCGATCAGAATGTGCTTGTTGGAATTATGATTGATCTTGCCATTTAATTAAGAACCACTCCGGAAAGGAGTGATATGAAACTCATATTTAATGATGCCACTGAACTGGTGGTCCAGTCTGCGGACATCCAATCAGATGGAGGACTTCTGATCAAGACGATCTCGGCGTCAGAGGAAGACTTGAAAACCATGTTCCAGGATCAGACAAAAACCAAGAAGATGGTTGTGAAAGAGCGTGAGTCCACACTGGGAGAGTATGAGAATTACACCAACATGGATGCCATTGTGAAGTACACAGCCGGCATTACTGGCGTGATTCTTTATAAGGTTGGTGAGACACCGGCAGAAAAGATAGAAGCCCTTACGGCAGAGAATGCTGAGCTGAAAAAGACTGTTAACATGCTCCAGGGGTGCATCCTTGAAATGTCCGAGCTGGTATATCAGTAATGGTAACTTTATTAACAAATTTATTCATATTATTACAAAATTCAGGAGGTAAAGAAATGATGGCAATGTTATGGGCACAGCAGATTATGTTAGGAAAGAAGACTTACGCACAGGTACCGAGACTCTTAAAGGATAAGGTGAAAGAGATCCTCGTCGATTCCGGAATGGAAGAACTTGTGACAGAGGAGCAGTAGTATGGACAATATCGTATCTGTAAAATTAGATTCCAGATACGCATCCACGCTGGGGGTATGGCAGTATGATTACGGTCAGGTGCTCCGGATCACAGGTCCGGAGCTTCCACCGGCAGTGGAAGTGCAGTTTTCGCTGGACGAGAAATCAGGAGAGACATTATCCAGAGTCGGCACGACGGTGGATGGAGTTACAGATGTAAAGATTCCGGATGAGTTACTGGCGCACAGTGCGACCAGTGATTACCAGATCTATGCTTATATCTATCTGACAGATGAGACTTCCGGGAACACCAAGTATGAAATTACAATCCCGGTTAGAGTGCGAAGTAAGCCAACCTCTCCAACGGAAGATCCAGAGCCGGAACCGCTCCCAGAGGAAAGGATCACAAAACTGGAAGAACAGAGTCAGTTTCTCACAGAATGTCTTCTAGAGATGTCTGAGGCTGTATATGAGTAGAGGTAATTACATGGAGATACGCGCGAGACCTTCGGGTCTTATTTTTGTACGCAAAATTAGAAAGGATGCATATATGGAAACAATTATCTCAGCCTGCATATCTGCCGCTGTAACGCTTCTGGTTTGCCTGATTAGCAATCATGGGCAACAGGAGAAAACTAGGGCACTTATGGAATATAAGTTAAATGAACTCACAAAAAGAGTCGATAAGCATAACAATACAATAGAACGTACTTATCATTTGGAAGAACAGATGGCATTGCAGGAGGAAAAAATGAAAGTGGCAAATCATAGAATTTCTGATTTAGAAGGAAAGGTGGAATAGGCATGAAAGATTGGAAGAAATGGGCAAAATGCGCTGGAATTAGAGCAGTGAAGACAGTAGCGCAGACTGCAGTTGCAACGATTGGCACGGCGACAGTGCTTAACCAGGTGGATGCGAAGCTTGTGGTATCAGCGTCAGTGCTGGCAGGAATCCTGTCACTGCTGACCAGTGTAGCTACTGGATTGCCGGAGTGTAGTGAGGGCGAGTAATCGTCCTCTTTTTATGTGCGACATCGCACAGAAAGGAGTATGTTATGCATCTATTCATCATAGCCGGTCATGGCGCCGGTGATCCGGGAGCGACCGAAAATGGATACACAGAAGCTGAACGAGTGAGAGCGCTGGCAGCACGTATCGGTGCACTGGGCGGAAGCAATGTCACAATTGCAGATACGAGCCGGAACTGGTATGCAGATAATGGTATCAGCAAACTTAGTATTCCAAAGGATTACCAGATCATTGAGCTTCACATGGACAGTGCATCAACATCTGCAAGGGGCGGACACGTAATTATCAACGGAAAGTATAAAGCGGATCAGTATGATAACGCACTTGCGAAAATGATCTCCGCTATCTTTCCAGGTAGATCTCAGATCGTTGTAGGCAGAACGGATCTGGCGAACCCGAAACGTGCTGCAGCGAAAGGATATCCGTACCGGCTGATGGAATGTGGATTCATTACGAGTGCCACGGATGTCAAGATCTTCAACAGCCGGATGGACGATATCGCCAGGGGCATCCTTCAGGCGTTCGGGTTGTCGGCGGTGGGTACGTCTACGTCTACCAAGACGGAGACTGCAGGTAAGCTCTACCGGGTGTATGAACAGAAAGGTGCGTTTAAGTCAAAAGCGAATGCCGAAGCACTTCAAAAGAAACTTCAAAAAGAGGGAAAAACAGCCATTATAATATAGAAGTTTCTGCCTAACTGGTTAACCCCGTTTGGAGCTGACAAGACGATGACTGCAGTAATCTCCGGGGAAGCAGATATCGGTTTTATGGGTTCGGAGGCGTCCATTTATACCTACAATGAGGGTGCGAATGATTATGTGGTGAATTTTGCACAGCTTACTCAGCGGGCCGGTAATTTCCTTGTGGCACGAGACAATGAACCGGATTTCAAATGGGAAGACCTGAAAGGTAAGAATGTGATCGGTGGCAGAAAAGGTGGTATGCCGGAGATGGTATTTGAGTATATTCTGCGTCAGAATGGCATTGAACCATCGGAAGTAAATATTGACCAGAGCATCGATTTTGGATCTACTGCAGCAGCATTTGCGGGAGATCAGTCAAAATATGATTATACTGTGGAATTTGAACCAAGTGCGACTGCATTGGAGACGGAGGGCAAGGGCTATGTAGTAGCATCGCTTGGTACGGATAGCGGCTATGTGCCATATACTGCGTTTTCAGCAAAGAAGAGCTATCTGGATCAGAATCCGGAAGTGATTCAGGGGTTTGTAAATGCACTTCAGAAGGGCATGGATTATGTGCAGTCTCATTCACCGGAAGAGATTGCAAAGGTGATCGCACCGCAGTTTGATGAGACAGATTTGGAGACGATTACAAAGATTGTGACCAGATATTATGAGCAGGATACCTGGAAAGCAGATCTGGTCTTTGAAGAAGACAGCTTTAATCTGCTGCAGGATATTCTGGAAGATGCGGGTGAACTGGCTGAACGTGCACCTTACAAAGATCTTGTGACCACAGAATTTGCCGAGAAAGCGATACAGTAATAGACTGCAAAGGAACTATAGCATACAGAAAAGGCGGATGTCAGGAGTCCGCCTTTTTCTTGTGGTGAGTAGACTTCATGACCGGTGGCTGATAGTGATAGACATCTTCATAGGATTCCAGTTCTGCTTTGCTTTGTGGAGCAGAAGGAATTAATCCGGTGCAGTCCTGCATAGATGCAGAATTGGCGAGATAATCATAGGAATCAATGATTTCCTGATTAGATGGAATGTGAAAGTGGGATTTGTTATTAGATTTCATAAATTTAACCTCCTGAGATGGTTCGGTATTTAAAGTGTCTTTAGTATGTGTTGGGAAAACATTTTCTATGTCATATTGGATGAAGAAAATGTAATATCAGAGAAAGAAAAGTATAAACATAAGTATATTCTGGCTTTTTATAAGGATAACTATGGACTTTACGAATTTAGTGTGCTAAAATGTAATAGTCATGAAGTCTGATATGAAGGAGATAATTATTTATGAGTAAGAAGATCAGAACCGAAGCGGTAGACTATCTCTTTAAGGCAATCTTAAGCCTGCAGGATAAAGAAGAGTGTTATATATTTTTTGAAGACATCTGTACGATCAATGAGTTGTTATCATTGTCGCAGAGATTTGAAGTGGCGAAGATGCTGAGAGAGCAGAAGACGTATCTGGAGATTGCAGACAAGACCGGCGCATCGACTGCAACGATCAGCCGTGTGAATCGATCGCTGAATTATGGCAATGACGGATATGACATGGTATTTGAGCGAATTAATAAAGAGAATGAAAAAGAAGAAGGAGACGGCGAATAAGCTGTCTCCTTTGCATAAGTGTGGATGTCAGGGAATACTTCTGGCATCCTATTTTTTATTTTTATGTGTTGGCTCCGGCATCTGGTCGATGAGTTTTTCGATTACCTGTTTTTTAACATAGACATCGAAAGCCAGGCTACAGATAAATGAATAGAGTTGCAGATCTTTCTGTTCGCTTTCCGGCACATTGGTAAATGTCTCCAGCGAATCACGGTATTTTCTTGCGATATCTTTGGCTGTGACATCAATCCTGCTTTTCTCAAATTCGCATACTTCTTTGTATATATCGGTCATGGAGAGACCTTCATCATTTCCGAAATATTTCTCCGTCATCGGTGCAAATAAGGTCTCGATATCTTTAATTGATAGCAGATTCTTAAAGTAGTAAATAAATATGAGCATCAGCATATGCTCGCGAGTATACTTTTTCTTAACCGGGGGCGGTAGCAGATTATTCTTCGCATAGTTATTGATCATCGTCTTGGTCAGAATCTTGTCATTAGAGTAACGCTTGGTGCGTTCCAGACCCTCTTCCATAAATGTAGTAACCTGATCCATATACAGATCAATATTCGGAATATCTTCCGGTTTAATATAATCAATTCTGGAAATGCTGTCCAGAATGCTGTTCAGCATATCTTTTTTATCAATCGTCATTATAATCACCTCAATATGGATATTATATAGTATTGAAAACCATATGACAAGCGAATTTTTGTTTATCGTCCGATGAAACCAGACGCAGACATAGAAATGTATAAATTAGACACAGGTGAAGAAATGATGGTGGAAAAAGAATCTTATCTATTATATGATGATAGTAGATTCTTAGGGATGTTGTATGAATGGAGAGAGTATATGGATTTGTATGGATATTACACAGGGAAAATATTTGATACGTATCGTTATTTAGGATGTACATTCGATGGGGACACAGCGGTATTTCGAACATTTGCGCCAGCTGCAACGCGCGTAGCGGTAATCGGAGAATTTAACGGCTGGCAGGAGTGGGAGATGTATCAGGGATATGACCGGAACTTCTGGGAATGCAGAATCCCGGGTGTGAAGGAAGGGCAGATGTACAAGTATCGGATCTACACTCAGAATGGTAGTGTGATCGATCACTGCGATCCTTATGGTTATGAGATGGAGCTACGCCCAAATAATGCGACACTTGTACGGAAGATGCAGGGATATAAGTTCCATGATCAGAAATGGATGAAGAAACGGACAGACTGTCGGGAGACACCGTTGAATATTTATGAAGTACATGTGGGTTCATGGAAACGGAATAAAAAGGATGAGAATGGCTGGTATCGGTATGATGAATTTGCTGATCTATTGATTCCATATTTGAAGGAAAATGGGTATAACTATATCGAAGTAATGCCATTAAATGAACATCCGTGTGATGAATCCTGGGGATATCAGGCGACAGGATTCTATGCACCGACGTCCAGATATGGAACAGCAAAGGATCTGAAGAAGATGGTGGATAAGCTGCATCAGGCGGATATTGGAATCATTCTGGACTTTGTGCCAGTGCATTTTGCAGTAGATGGATATGCGCTGGCCAATTACGATGGCACACCTCTGTTTGAATATCCGCATCAGGATGTCGGACAGAGTGAATGGGGAAGCTGTAACTTTAATCATTCCAGAGGCGAGGTGCGGAGTTTCCTTCAATCCTGTGCGAATTACTGGCTGGAGGAGTATCATATGGACGGACTGCGTATGGATGCCATCAGCAATCTGATCTACTGGCAGGGCAATAAAGACCGTGGCGTGAACCGGGACGGTGTGGAATTTCTGCGCCATATGAACCAGGGACTCAAAGAACGACATCCGGGAATACTTCTGGCAGCGGAGGATTCATCAGCATATGCAAATGTGACCAAGGCAGTATGGGAAGGCGGACTTGGATTCGACTATAAATGGGATATGGGCTGGATGAATGATACGCTGGATTATTTTCGGACAGATCCGTTATTCCGTGGCGGCGCATATCACAAGCTGACATTTTCTATGATGTATTATCCGGAGGAGAATTATCTCCTTCCACTGTCACATGACGAAGTTGTGCATGGCAAAGCTACAATTGCCCAGAAAATGCATGGCGAATATGAACAGAAGTTTCCGCAGGCAAGAGCGCTTGCCATGTATATGTATGCGCATCCGGGTAAGAAACTGAACTTCATGGGCAATGAACTGGGACAGCTCAGGGAATGGGATGAGAAGCGGGAATTAGACTGGGAGATTTTGAAATATCCAATCCATGACAGTTTTCAAAGATTCATGAAAGAGTTGAACTTACTGTATCTGAAGCATCCGGCATTCTGGAAATGGGATTACCGGTCAGAGGGATTCCGATGGCTCGACTGCCACCAGGAGAGCAGGTGTATCTATGCAATGGAGCGTAGCAGCGGAGATGAGAAGATCATTGCAGTGTTTAATTTCTCAGGCATTGAGCAGAAGGATTATTTCTTCGAAACAGAAGAGGGCACCTATGATATTCTGTTAAGCAGTAATTGGGATGTCTATGGTGGTACAGAAAAAAAGAAGAAGAGTATCCGGACGAAGCTTGGAGGGCTGCATCTTGATTTGCCGGCAGAGAGCGCAGTGTACCTGAAGAAGCATGCGACCGTACCTGGAAAGACGTCAGTGCCTGAAAAGCAGAAGACGACATTGGCAAAACAGACGGTATCTGTAAAGAAGACAAAGAAATAAAGAAACATTTAGAAACAGTGGATCAGACAAAGGTCCGCTGTTTTTATTTGTATCGCGACGAGTCAAAGTCCTAGCTTGCTAAGGACCTTGACGACCGCGTACAATCTCGGAATGTGCCTTTGGCACTTCCGATGATTTGAAACAGTTAAAAACAATACTTGACTATTTAAAATAATGGATTTAGAATAATGTTCAATGACAAATTGTTAGATAGCGAACAATTAGGAGACTAACAGAAATGAAGGAAGACGATATAGAGTATAGTGGCTCAGTTGTCAAGACAAAAATCTAAGATTTTTATAATGAACTGATATGGTGGACAAGTTACAAGGAACATGGAGAGAACAGTGG
>NZ_JAOQJV010000026.1:14134-22603 GCF_025567415.1 Dorea ammoniilytica | reverse complement strand
CTTCGCCGTCGGGGTGATTACCCTACGCATTACCTGAGGTTCATGTCAAGGCTGGCGGACGGCTTAGAAAACCTATAACGTGGTAACGTCAATCCCACGAAAAAAATGATTGACCCCAAAAAAATACCCCCTTTCAGGAAACAAGTTTTTATTATTTTACTTGTCTACCTAAAAGGGAGCATATCAATCCACGGGAGTTCTTCTTGTATATGCCAGGTTTCTGATCCCTGCCCTTATTTCTTTGTAATATATCCTTTTGCTGTCAATGTTTCAGCGCAAAGCACTGCTCCACCTGCAGCACCACGTACGGTATTATGTGACAGTCCGATGAATTTGAAATCATACATGCTGTCTTCTCTCAGACGTCCGATCGATACACCCATACCATGTTCGTAATCTACATCCAGTTTAACCTGTGGACGATTATCTTCTTCCAGATACTGAATAAACTGCTTTGGAGCACTTGGAAGTTCTGCTTCCTGTGGGAATCCCTTGAAATCGCGGAGTGCCTGAATCAGCTGTTCCTTCGTTGGTTTCTTCTCAAAATTAATAAATACAGCTGCTGTATGTCCATTCAATACTGGTACACGGATACACTGGCAGGTGATCTTTGGCAATTCTGCCTTTACAATCTGACCATTTTCAACTTTACCAAGTACACGCAATGGCTCCTGTTCGCTCTTTTCTTCCTCTCCACCGATGTAAGGAATAATGTTCTCTACCATCTCCGGCCAGTCACGGAATGTCTTTCCTGCTCCTGAGATTGCCTGGTATGTAGTAACTACCAGTTCTTTTGGTCCAAATTCTTTCCATGCAGCAAGGCAAGGAGCATAGCTCTGGATAGAACAGTTTGGTTTAACAGCAATAAATCCGCGTTTGGTTCCAAGACGCTCTTTCTGAGCTGCAATAACCTCAAAATGCTCCGGATTAATCTCCGGTACTACCATCGGTACGTCCGGTGTCCATCTGTGGGCACTGTTGTTAGATACAACCGGTGTCTCTGTCTTCGCGTACTCTTCCTCGATCGCGCGAATCTCATCTTTAGTCATATCCACTGCACTAAATACAAAATCAACGGTAGATGCCACTTTCTCTACTTCATTGACATTCAGTACAATCAGTTTCTTAACTGCTTCCGGCATCGGAGTATCCATCTTCCAACGTCCTCCGACCGCCTCTTCATAAGTCTTGCCTGCTGATCTCGGGCTCGCAGCTACCGTTACTACTTCAAACCACGGATGATTATCAAGCAGTGTGATAAATCTCTGACCTACCATACCAGTTGCACCCAAAATACCTACTTTTAACTTTTCATCCATTGCCTTTTCCTCCTGTCTCATTCTTATTTATCATATTCTCTGATATACTGTTTGTAAATCTGAATCACCTGTTCCATAGCAGCTTTACCAGGTGCTCCAGTTGTCAGACGTTTATTTACACAGGTTTCCATGCTGATCGCGTCATAAATATCTTCTTCAAATACCGGAGAAATTGCTTTGTACTCTTCCAATGACATATCATCCAATGCAATATTCTTCTCAATACAGTAAAGGACGAGCTGACCTACAATGCCATGTGCATCACGGAACGGAACACCGTGATTTACCAGGTAATCTGCCGCATCTGTAGCATTCGTAAAACCATTCTTGGCACTTGCATGCATATTATCTTTTTTAAACTGCATGGTACTCAACATACCGGTAAAGAGTGCAATACATCCTTTGGCTGTATCAATGGCATCAAAACTCATCTCTTTATCTTCCTGCATATCTTTATTATAAGCAAGCGGAATACCTTTCATCGTAGTAAGCAGAGATGTAAGCGCGCCATAAACACGTCCTGTCTTACCCCTTACAAGTTCTGCGATATCCGGATTCTTCTTCTGCGGCATAATACTGCTTCCGGTACTGTAAGCATCATCGATCTCTACAAACTGATATTCATTAGAATTCCAGATGATCACTTCCTCACAGAAACGCGAAAGATGCATCATGACAATAGATAAAGCCGAAAGGAGCTCCAACAGATAATCCCTGTCAGATACGCCGTCCATACTATTCAGTGTCGGTCCGTCAAAGCCAAGAAGCTTTGCAGTATAATCACGATCCAGTGGGTAAGTGGTGCCTGCAAGAGCTCCTGAGCCAAGCGGGCAGGTATTCATTCGCTTGCTGATATCACGCATACGTTCGTGATCTCGCTTAAACATCTCAAAATATGCGCCCATATGATGCGCAAGTGTGATCGGCTGTGCTTTCTGCAGGTGTGTAAATCCAGGCATAATCGTCTCCGTATTCTCCTGCATGATTCCCAGAATCGTTCGTAAAAGCGTCTTTAACAACTGATCGATCTGAGCAATTTCATCTCTGGTGTACAGCTTCATATCAAGTGCCACCTGATCATTACGGCTTCTTCCGGTATGCAGCTTTTTGCCCGCATCTCCGATCCGGTCGATCAGATTCGCTTCCACAAAGCTGTGAATGTCTTCGTATTTATCTGTAATCTCAAGTTTACCCTTCTCCACATCATCGAGGATTCCTTCCAGTCCTTCAATGATCTGCTGTTTCTCTGTCTCAGTCAGAATCTCCTGCTTGGCAAGCATCATCACATGTGCGATACTTCCACGGATATCCTGCGCATACAGTTTTTTATCAAATGAAATAGAAGCGTTAAAATTGTAAACAAGTTGATCCGTCTCTTTTGTAAAACGTCCGCCCCATAATTGTGCCATTGGTATCCCTCTTTCTATATCATGTTTTCTCTTTTGAAATATTCAGTTACATATTTTAGCATACAATCAGAACCTTGAAAAGTCCCTCATCTGACTTTTTATGCATTTCTGATGCATATCTATGCTTTTTCTGCATTCTGTCGCCGTCTCTCTTCCGCTTCATTCCAGGAATAAACG
This sequence comes from Dorea ammoniilytica, assembly GCF_025567415.1. NCBI lineage: Bacteria > Bacillati > Bacillota > Clostridia > Lachnospirales > Lachnospiraceae > Dorea > Dorea ammoniilytica. The sequence continues at coordinate 19,698 of NZ_JAOQJV010000026.1, read as the reverse complement.
CATCCACAATAGTCCTGCCGATACAGTCCGTATTCCTTCGACAACTCAACAGAACGCTTATATCCGTTCTTTTTCTTGAAGTCTGACAGTAGATATTTTACACCATATTCTTCCGCCAGCTTGCTTCCGATCTCATTCAACTTCTGAGCATTCTTCATCGGGCTGATACTGAGTGTTGTGGTAAAATATTCATAGCCACCGTCTCTTGCAAGCTCTGCCGCCTCTCTTAAGCGAAGTTCGTAACAGCGCATACAACGTTCTCCACCCTCCCTGGCATCTTCCAGCCCTTTCGCCATATCATAGAATCTATCCTTGTCGTATTCTCCCGCCACAAAACTGATCTTATGCTTTGCAGGAAGTTCATCAATCAACCTCTGCTGTTCAATAATACGCTTGGAATATTCAGATTCCGGGTAAATGTTGGGATTATAATAAAAGACTGTGATTTCAAAATACTGGCTCAGATATTCCAGCACATAACTGCTGCAGGGTGCACAGCAGCTATGCAGCAAAAGTGTTGGCACCCGTTCTTCTTTTTCCAGCTTTACGATCAGCTTATCCAGTTCTTTCTGATAGTTCATTTCAGACATCTCCTTTGTCCGTATCTGTATAAATACTGTTACCTTATGTTTATTCAGTATATGGCATTTCTCTTACCGTCGCAAGAACTCTTTTCTTACATTTTCATAAAATGAACCAGAACATCTTTTTTTAGGAGGCTATATGGGAAAGCATACTGATCGGATTCTGGAATTAAAATCTATCTATTATTCCTATCATAATACCGACGGCGAAACTCCTGCCATCACAGATCTTTCATTTTCGGTAAATGAAAGTGAGTTCATTGCCATCGTCGGACCTTCCGGCTGTGGCAAATCCACCTTACTCTCCCTCATTTCAGGGCTGATCGCACCTGAAAAAGGTCTGATTAAAATCAATGGGAGATCTTTGCGGGAAAGTGCTGCAAATATCGGCTATATGCTCCAGCACGACCAGCTCTTTGAATGGCGGACCATCTACCATAATGTACTTTTAGGTCTTGAGATCCAGCATACGCTCTCTGCCCGAACCAGGGAAAAAGCCCATGAGCTATTAGATACTTATGGATTAAAGCAATTCGAAAATTCCAGACCATCTGAACTCTCCGGTGGTATGCGGCAGCGGGCAGCCCTGGTGCGCACCCTTATTCTGGAACCTGATATTCTGCTTCTTGATGAACCGTTTTCTGCACTGGACTATCAGACCAGACTGCGTGTAGGCGATGACATTGGACAGATTCTGAAAAGAGAAAAGAAAACGGCTATTCTGGTGACTCATGATCTGTCAGAAGCAATTTCACTGGCAGACAGAATCATTATCTTAACTTCAAGACCTGCCACTGTCCAACAGACTGTCCCACTGATTTTTAATCTGGAAGACGATACTCCATTAAACAGAAGAAATGCACAGGAATTTAAAAATTACTTTTCACTGATATGGAAGGAGCTGAATAGCGATGCATGAATTATCTGCAGCACAGCGAAAATATCTTCATATACAAAAAAGACACAGACGCGTCGTCCGTGTATCCAGAATCCTGATCCTGTTCAGTTTTTTATCCGTATGGGAATTCACTGCTAACACCGGAATCATCGACTCCTTTATCTTCAGCTGTCCCTCACGGATTGTTCTCTGCTTTCGCGAATTGATGGTGGATGGTGTCATTTTCCATCATATAGGAATCACACTCTACGAAACCATCGTAAGCTTTTTGCTTGTCATTCTGATCAGTATCTTAATGGCGGTACTTCTCTGGACGTTCCGCCATTTATCTGAAATACTTGATCCCTATATGGTCGTACTGAACAGTCTGCCTAAGTCTGCCCTGGCACCGCTCCTCATCGTATGGCTGGGTGCCAATCGCACTACGATCATCGTAGCCGGAATGTCTGTTGCGATCTTCGGCAGCATACTAAGTCTGTACACCAGCTTTATCTCTGTAGATCCGGAGAAGATCAAACTGATCTACACACTTCACGGCACAAAATTCCATGCTCTTACCAAAGTTGTTCTGCCTGCTTCTCTTCCGGCTATCATCAACATTATGAAAGTTAATATCGGTCTCTGTCTTGTGGGCGTGATCATCGGAGAATTTCTGGCAGCCAGAAGCGGTCTGGGTTATTTGATCATCTACTCAAGCCAGGTATTCAAAATGGATCATCTGCTGATGAGCATCTGCCTCCTGTGCCTGATGGCAATGCTTCTGTATGCACTGATCAATGCTTTAGAAAAATGGTACCTCACCCGTCAGCACCGATAACACTATAACTGATTTAACACCCCAAGAATCTCTTCCATCCCTTCATCATTGAATGGATACACAGATTCTTTCTTTTCCGCTTTCGATACATCATAGCATTCCGGACCCTCCCAGATTGTCAGTTTGAACCGGGAACCCTCAGCTTCAGTATCAAATTTTTCAATTCGATAATTGTATTTTCCTTTGCTGCCGTTGAATTTGGACTTTTTATAAAATGCTAACGGAAACAGCATTTGTCTCGTAATCTTCATATCGTATTCTCCTTTTGTAAATCCGGTAATACAAAAGGCTGCGCAATGCGCAGCCCCTACATATAAGCTGGAAATCGGACTTGAACCGACGACCCCTTCATTACGAGTGAAGTGCTCTACCAACTGAGCCATTCCAGCAGATGTGATCTGCCATAAGCAGTCACAACTAATATTATATCTGATTTGTGAAAATTTGCAAGTCTTTTTTAATTGGATTCCTGAATCCGTACATTCATCTGACGATACGGAATCACAATACTTTCCCTGTCAAATGTCAGCTTGATCTCTTCCAGCATATCCCAGCGCACATTCCAGTAATCTTCTGTACTTACCCAACATCGCATTCCAAGAATCACTCCGTCATCACCAAGTTCATCTACAAAGATTCTGTGTTCTTTATCCTGCATGATTCTTGACTCCTTTCGGATCAGATCTGCCAACACTGCTTTTGCTTTCAAAAGATCAGATTCATAGGAAATCGATACCTTCAGTTCCAGTTTACGCTCATCCATATGGGTAACATTAGTTAAACTGTTATTAGTCAGCATACCATTTGGAATAACAACAGTACGGTTATCGACCGTTAATAATTTGGTATAAAAGAGCTGAATTTCCTTTACTGTTCCTTCATCACCGTGATTATCTTCAATAATATAATCGCCTACCACAAATGGTTTCAAAAGCAGAATCAGAATACCACCGGCAAAGTTGGACAAACTTCCCTGCACAGCCAGACCTACTGCAACACCTGCAGATGCGATCAACGCTGCAACCGATGCGGTATCAAATCCAAATTTCGTTGCAATGGTAAACAGCAGTATTCCATACAACATAAACTTTAATAATGAATCCACAAAAGTTTCCACACCTTTGTCTACATTGGATTTTTCCAGCATTTTGCGTACCAGCTTTCGGATCCATTTGATCATGATTCTTCCAAGAAAGAAAAATATCAGTGCAAGTACGATCTCTATAGCAAAACTGATCAGATTCGGAATGTGATCCTGCAGATATTGAATAAAAACATTCACATCTTCTGCCGCTTCATTGGTCGTTTCTATTACTTCATCCATACTTCCGTCTCCTTACTCCACTTTTGTCTCTTCTTTTAATGCAAGAAATGCACTGAGGTTACCTCGTTTTCCTTTGGTATAGCGATGCGAGAATAACAGCTCGTGATTACAGCAGGTACACACATTCGTCACCGCCATATGTTCTGCTTTTACACCTGCATCCAACAGATTGATCTCATTGGCACGCCAGAGATCCAGCTGATACTTTCCATTCTCTTTGCGATAGAATAATGAATCCCAGTCTGTTTCTTTATAATTTGCCCGAAATTCATCAACGACATCCTCGCTGACTTCATAACATTCCTGGCAGATAGACGGGCCTACAACCGAGCGGATGTCCACCGGATCACATCCAAATGTCTCCTGCATTTTCCGAACCGTCGCAATAGCCATCTTATGAACTGTGCCGCGCCATCCAGAATGACTCAGCCCGATAACACGTTTTACCGGATCCACAAAATATAAAGGCACACAGTCTGCATAGAAGGTCACCAGACAAAGCCCCGGCACATTGGTGATCATACCATCCGTCTCCGGCATCGTCTCACCATAGTTCGCCTCATCCACTACCGCCACATTGGTAGTGTGTGTCTGATTCGTATATACCATTTTGCGTTCTTCCACACCAATTGCCGCCGCAAGTCTTCTGCGATTCTCATTTACCGCCTCCGGATCATCCCCTCTGGTGGTACTGATATTCATCGTAGCACAATCTCCCTTGCTGACACCGCCAAGCTTTGTTGAAAATCCCTGTTTCACAATTCCAGTCTCTTCCAACAATGGACTTACCAGCAGTGGAACGCCTGCTGATTCTGTCAGATTCCATATGGATTTATCATTTGCATACTTTATCTTCATATGTTCTAGTCCCTACCCTTTATAATCAAATGCATTCCGGTACAGCCGAATCTCATCATCGGCTTCTCCCAGAATGCCTACTACATCAAATCTGCAAGGACATCCCCACACACCATTTACCGTCATGTAATAAAGTGCACATCTGGAGATGACCTGCTGTTTCCTTATATGAACCGCTTCCGACGGCATACCTTTTCTGCGGTCTGTGCGGTACTTCACCTCACAGAATACCAGATATTCCCCATCTCTGGCAATAATATCAATCTCACCCTGTCTGCAGCGATAATTATACTGCAGAATCTGATAGCCCTGTTGCTCAAGATATTTTCCTGCAACCTGCTCGTATCTGGCACCCACAGAACGTTGATTCTTCTTGTTATACTGCTTTCGCTTTTGCATCGGTATAAGTGTTTGCTCTCATATTCTGTAAATCCCTCAATTACAACATCTATGACTCTGCTATTATATGTATTTATGGATAAAACTCATCCGGTGGATCGGTGTCGGTCCAAACTTCTTTAATCCCTCAATATGTGCTTTGGTACCATAACCCTTATTGGATGCAAAATCGTATCCCGGAAATACTTTTTCATACTCAACCATCAATCGGTCTCTTGTCACCTTTGCAAGAATACTTGCTGCCGCAATGGATACACTCTTAGCGTCTCCTTTAATGATCGGTATCTGCATAATCTCAATTTCCGGTATAGTAACAGCATCATTTAACAACAGATCCGGCTGTACTGACAGATTGCTGATCGCCATACGCATCGCTTCGTACGTTGCCTGCAGAATATTGATCTCGTCAATCCTTGCCGGACTTGCCATACCGATTCCCGTAGCAACTGCCTCTTTCAGAATCACTTCATACAACTCTTCCCTCTTCTTTTCTGATAATTTCTTCGAATCATTAAGATACAGAATCGGATGATCCTTTGGTAATATGACAGCTCCGGCAACAACCGGGCCTGCAAATGGTCCGCGTCCCACCTCATCAATACCGCATATTGCCTGATGATCACTGTATTCTTTCTCAAATACACTCATAGCTTCTGTGCGGGCAATTTCTTTTTCCAGCTTTTC
>NZ_JAOQJV010000026.1:0-13843 GCF_025567415.1 Dorea ammoniilytica | reverse complement strand
AGATATCACTTTCCAGCTTCTCTCCATTGATATAGACATAGCCGTCTTTTACCTGCACCGTCTCTCCCGGCAGGCCGATAATACGCTTAATATAGTAAACATTTTCCTCATACTGATATGGAAATACGATAATGTCATAGCGCTTTGGATCACGGAACCGGTAGGAAATCTTATCCACGATCAGCTGGTCACCATCCTGCAGCGTTGTCTCCATAGAATGACCACTTACGCTGGTTCTCTGTCCCACAAATGTGATGATCAGCCATGTCAGGCCGACAATGATTGCAATGTAGACAAGCCAGCCAAATAACTCGTAAGCCACTGAATGTGATTTCTTTTCTTTTTTAGTTTTCCCCATAATGCATATCCCCTTTCAAATTACCGACTACGCCAGATCCTGTACCTCCGGATATTCCAGCGTCAGTCTGCCAAGCTTGCCACTTCTGAAATCCTCCAATAACAGATTCGAAGCTTTCACATAGTCAAGCTCATTGCCACGCACCAGACAATGTTTCTGTTCTGCGATTTCTTTCAGACATGCATAGGAATCCTGATCTTCATTGATCCCATATTTATCGGCCAATACACCCGAATAATTTTTTGTCATAAATTTGATCAGTTCAGAAGCCAGTTCCTCAATATTCAGAATCTCATCCTTAATAGAACCGATCAACGCCAGTCGAAGCCCTACGGTCTGATCTTCGAATTTCGGCCAGAGGATACCTGGGGTATCCAGAAGTTCCACACTCTTGTTCAGACGAATCCACTGCTTTCCTTTTGTAACTCCCGGCTTATTGCCTGTCTTAGCTGCAGCCTTTCCTGCCAGAGAATTGATAAATGTGGACTTGCCCACATTCGGGATTCCTACTACCATCGCTCTTACCGGACGGTTCAGAATGCCCTTTCTTCGGTCGCGTTCGATCTTCTCTTTGCAGGCTTCCTGGATCACAGCCTGAATCGACTTTAATCCACCACCCTTTTTAGAATTTACTTTCACGCAGGAATAGCCCTTACTTTCAAAATACGCTTTCCATTCATTATTCCAACGATCTTCTGCAAGATCCGCCTTATTAAGCAGAATCAGTCTCGCTTTGCCCTTCCCCAGCTCATCAATGTCTGGATTGCGGCTGGAAAGGGGTACTCTGGCATCTACCAGCTCGATCACCAGATCAATCAGTTTTATATTTTCCTGCATCATTCGTTTTGCCTTGGTCATATGACCCGGATACCATTGAAAATGCATAATCTCCTCCATTTTCCTAATCTATGTCTTATTTCTTTATAAATCCCATATGGTCAAATGGTGACAGCAAAAACCACGCCTTCCCATATATATAGGAGCGTTTCACATTGCCTACATCTGCCATACGGCTGTCTTCACTTTTATCTCGATCATCTCCAAGCACGAAATACTCATCTCCTCCCAGAGAAATCTTCTCCGATACGATTCCCACATCATTAATCTCTGTTGCAGTATAATCTTCTTTCAGCTTTTCTCCATTAATATATACAGAACCTTCGATAATTTCCACCGTTTCTCCCGGAAGTCCGATGATTCGTTTTATGTAATAGTGAGAATTCTCATTTCCCTTTGGTTTAAATACGATAATATCACCACGCTTTGGTGAAGTCACATTATATGCGAAGCGATTCACCAGCACAACGTCTCCATTGCTAAGCTTCGGACTCATAGAATCACCTACAGTACTGACTCTCTGTCCGAAATACCACACAAACACAAATGCAAACAGTAACACAACTGCAATCTGTAAAATCCAGCTTAACACTGCATGCAGTCTTCTGGAACTGAAAAATCCGCGGATATTCAGATCCCTGATGGACCACTTCTTTTTCTTACGCGGTCTGTTCTTTGGTCTTTTTACCGGAATCGTCTTGCGTTCCGGTTCCTTCTTCTGAAACGGCAGGCTGATCTGCCGTCTTTTTCTGTCTCTTATACTATTCGATCTTCTATTACGTCTCGGCATATCTGTATTCCTCGTATACAAAAGCAGGGACAAGTACGTATGTATTTGCCCCTTCTCATGTGTAACTATTTTACTAATTCTTTAACCTTTGCAGCCTTACCGATACGTCCTCTCAGGTAGTTCAGTTTCGCTCTTCTTACTTTACCTCTGCGTACAACTTCAACCTTCTCAACGTTTGGTGAATGCAATGGCCATGTCTTCTCAACGCCAACACCGTTAGAATTCTTTCTTACAGTGAATGTAGCTCTTGAGCTTCCACCCTGTTTCTTAAGAACAGTACCCTCGAAAACCTGAATTCTTTCGCGGTTACCCTCTTTGATCTTACCGTAAACTTTTACAGTATCGCCAACATTAAACTGTGGCACGTTCTCTTTGAGCTGTTCTGCTTCAATACTCTTAATAATATCGTTCATTGTGCGACCTCCTTATTATTCGGATGTTCTTAATACGTCCTATTACAGTATCAGAGGACCATCTCTTCTTCTCACAACGTATTATATACTATCATACCATCACAGACTTTGCAAGCTTTTTTTCTTCTTCTGTGAGATTTGCTTTTTCCAGAAGATCCGGACGATTCTTGGCGGTACGGATCACTGACTGCTCTCTTCGCCATTTCTCAATATTCGCATGATGTCCGGACAACAATACCGGCGGCACCTGCTTCTCATGCCAGATCTCCGGTCGGGAATACTGCGGGTATTCTAACAGATTATCCTGAAAACTCTCGAATTCAGCAGACACATCATTATGAAGCACACCCGGCACCATTCTGGACACAGCATCTACCATGACCATCGCCGGAAGCTCACCGCCTGTCAACACATAATCGCCAATCGATACATAATCTGTAACGATTTCATCTAACACACGCTCGTCAATCCCTTCATAATGTCCACACAAAAAGATCAGTTCCTCTTCCTGCGCAAGCTCTTCCGCCATTCCCTGTGTAAATGTCTTACCCTGTGGTGACATGTACAGCACTCTGGGCTTCCTTTTTTCAGCACATAACTCACTGCTTGCATCGCTTTGTGTATGGATCTTGTCTACAATTGCCTGATAGCACTGATAGACAGGCTCTGCCTGCATCAGCATCCCGGCACCGCCACCATAAGGGTAGTCATCTACACTGTTATGCTTATTAAATGCATAATCACGGATATTCACCGCTTCAATAGATAAGATTCCTTTGCTGATCGCCCGTCCTGTAATACTGGTATTCAGTCCTCCCATCACCATTTCCGGAAACAGTGTCATAATATGAATATTCATTACACCAGGCCCTCCATCAGGTGAATCGTCATGCGTTCCTCATCCATATCTACATCAAGGATACACTCTCTGATCGCAGGAATCAGTACTTCGCCATGTTCCAGGGAATCAATGATATAGACATCATTAGCTCCTGTCTCCATAACATCTTTCAGCGTACCGAATTCACTGCCATCTTCTGTGCATACCTTCATGCCTATCATATCTGCAATAAAGTACTCGTCCTCTTCAAGATCCACCGCATCCTCACGGTCGATCATCAGGCTCTTTCCTCTATATTTTTCAATGTCATTAATATTGTCAATCCCCTTAAATTTCAGGATTGCAAACTGCTTAAAAAACTTCACATTCTGGATTTCTAATAGAAGCATCTCTCTCCCGGTATCCAGATACACTTTTTTTAACTGTCTGAAACGTGTTACATCATCTGTCGTTGGAAATACTTTTACTTCTCCGCGCACCCCATGTGTTGACGAAATCACGCCTACCTGCAACTGTTTTTCCATCTTACTCTCCTTACTCACTAAATGAGCAGACTGACACCTGCTCAATATAATCGTGTAAGCACGATTTCTGCATAGCGGCTTATTACACAAAAAGTCCCCAATCAGGGGACTTTCTATATTAATCAGCGATATCTACAATCACTTTACGATCTTCCTTGGCTGCAGCTGCTTTTACAACTGAACGGATTGCCTTGGCAATTCTTCCCTGCTTACCAATGACTTTGCCCATGTCAGACTCTGCCACATGAACCTCGACAACGGTAGCTTTCTCTTCCTGCTTCTCAGTTACAACTACTTCATCCGGATTATCGACCAATGCTTTTGTAATGACTTCAACCAATTCTTTCACGAATGAACACCTCCGCCAATACTTATTTTTCGATACCGGCTGCCTTGAAAAGCTTTCCAACTACTTCTGTTGGCTGTGCTCCATTGTTAAGCCACTTCTTAGCTGCTTCCTCATTGATAGAGAAACCACTTGGTTCAAGGTTCGGATCATATGTTCCGATCTCCTCGATAAATCTTCCATCTCTTGGGGATCTGGAATCTGCTACAACGATTCTATAGAAAGGAGCCTTCTTCTGTCCCATTCTTCTTAATCTGATCTTTACTGCCATTTCATTCACCTCCGTATAAATTTAAAATTATTTTCATTAATATATGTTAAAAAGGTAATCTGAATTTTCCCTTTTTACCACCTCTGCCCATTTTGTTCATGGATTTCATCATCTTTTTCATCTCATTGAACTGCTTGACCATACGGTTCACCTGACTGATATCCACACCTGCACCTTTGGCAATCCTGTGCTTTCTGGAAGGGTTCATCAAATCCGGATTCTCGCGTTCTTCCGGCGTCATAGAATAGATCATTGCTTCCATTCGTGCCATCTGCTTCTCTGCTTCGCTTGTCTGCTCATCTGAGATCTTTAATCCCTTGCCGCCAAGTGCTCCCATTCCCGGAAGCATTCCGAGAATACCTGACATACCACCCATCTTCTTCATCTGCTGGGTACTTGCAAGAAAATCATTGTAATCAAACTGATTCTTCTTCATCTTCTGAGTCAGCTGTTTTGCCTGATCTTCATCAATCTCAGCTTCTGCCTTCTCAATCAGAGACAACACATCTCCCATACCCAGTATTCTGGATGCCATACGGCTTGGATAAAACTGTTCCAGATCCGACAGCTTCTCACCCATACCTACATAAAGGATTGGTTTGCCGGTTACTGCCTTAACTGATAACGCTGCACCACCACGAGTATCACCGTCCAGCTTGGTAACGATCACACCGTCAATGCCTACCTTCTGATCAAATTCAGCCGCCACATTAACAGCATCCTGACCCGTCATCGCATCGATTACGAGAATCGTCTGATGTACCTCAACGGTCTCTTTAATCTCCTGCAGTTCCTGCATCATGTCCTCATCAACATGAAGACGTCCGGCTGTATCCAGAATCACGATATTATTATCGTTCTTCTTCGCATGTTCCAGAGCTGCCTTAGCAATATTCGCCGGCTTGTGATTCTCACCCATGGAGAACACTTCTACTCCCTGTTTCTCACCGTTGATCTGCAACTGTTTGATCGCTGCAGGGCGATATACATCACATGCTACCAGAAGCGGCTTCTTACCTTTCAGCTTAAACTTGCCTGCAAGCTTAGCTGTGGTTGTTGTCTTACCAGCTCCCTGAAGACCTGCCATCATAATTACGGTAATCGCCTTGCCCGGCTGAAGCTGAATCTCTGTAGTCGTAGATCCCATAAGCTTCACAAGCTCTTCATTAACGATCTTGATAACCATTTGTCCAGGGTTCAGTCCATTCATAACATCTTGACCGACTGCTCGTTCCTGAACATTTTTAATAAAATCCTTAACTACTTTAAAGTTAACGTCCGCAGCGAGAAGTGCCCGTTTGATCTCCTTCATCGCTTCCTTTACGTCTGCCTCTGTCAGGCGTCCCTTACTTCTAAGGTTCTTAAATACATTCTGAAGTTTTTCTGTCAAACTGTCAAAAGCCATACTATAACTCCTCTAAGATCTCATCTGATATCTTACGTATCTCGGACTTTAACACCGATATATCTTCCGCTGGTTCCTGATCCAGAATCTCCCGTATCTTATGGATCTGTTCTTTCACTGTGAGAAATCTTGAAACGAGATGAAGCTTCTCTTCATACTCCTGCAATGTGCGGTCACAGCGCTTCACCAGATCATGTACTCCCTGTCTGCTGATCCCTGCATCTCTCGCAATCTCTCCAAGCGATAAATCTTCCAATATAAACTGCTCGTAGATCTCTTTCTGGTGATCTGTAAGTAATTCACCGTAAAAATCATAGAGCAAAGCCTGTTTTAATAATTCATCCATCGTTTCTCACCTGTGTTATCATACACTACCCGCGAATGGGTGTCAAGTATTTTTTCTTTACACCTTAAAATTCTTTCACACATTTTCTTCTCTCACATATGATGTACTGTAAAATCAAATATCCCATGGAGGTCTATTCAATGAGCGATTTATCTAACTGTGGTTGCGGATGTGACAATAATGTTAACGGATGTGGTTGCGGACGCGGTGACTGCGGATGTGGATGTGGTTTCGGAAATAGCAGTTGTCTCTGGATTATTCTTCTGCTCATCTGCTGTGGCGGATGCGGCAACGGCTTCGGACACGGTGGCGACTGTGGTTGCGGATGCGGTAATGACAACTGTCTCTGGATTATTCTTCTGCTTATCTGCTGTGGTGGATGCGGCAATGGTTTTGGCTGCTGCTAAATTTCCATCCATTCTGTCGGTCTATACATCTGACCTTATGCGGGGATATCTTCTCTTATCCCCGCATATACATAGTAAGACTTTATCTTCAGGCAGTGTGCTATGGAAAAACGACCGATCTTTCCGATGACTCAACTGGATACACTCGTAACCACGCAGGAACTTCAGCTCATGAAACTGATGCTGCCTTATATTCCTGCAAATATGCGTGGTATACTTGCTGTGTATATCAAATTTACTGAATTCATAAATACTATTCATCTATTCCATAGTACAGGCAATGGTTCCCCAGACGGTCCAATACATAGTAAAAGTATTCATTCACCAGAGGATATCCTACAGGATCTGAGTTCTTTCATGGATCCTGCCGAAGCTGATAATATCAGCATGATATTCAATATGATGAATATCATGAAACAAATGGACCCATCCGGCTTCGCCTCTCCGGAAAGCAACAGTGAGATGTCTCAGATGATAAATCTGTTCGATAATATAATGAAAGGAAATGATGAAAAATGATGGACTGGACAACACATCCCGGCATGAATAATCTTGATCCTCTGAAGCGTGAGATCATACGTACTGCTGCAAAGCAGGTACAAGGTAAAAGCGGTAACCAGATGGCTACTGTTATGATGGCACTGATCACCAGCGCCAGAAAACATAATATAAACTTTTCACCGGAAGAAATGTCATTGATCTTAGAAATACTGAAAGACGGAAAAAGTCCTGATGAGCAGAAACAGATTGATAATATGGTATCAATGATTATAAATGTGATAAAAGAAAACTCCTGACAGTCACACTCTGCCAGGAGCTTCCAAGTATAATTGAGAGAAAAAATAAGTTTTAAAATCTACTGCCCATAATATGCATTTGCACCATGTTTACGCATATAATGTTTTTCAATTAATTCTTGTGGTGCTTCTTTTACTCCGGGATTAATAAGCTCCGTCCGATAAGCCATCTTTGCACATTCTTCCAAAACGACAGAATTATGTACTGCCTCCGCACTACTCTTTCCCCAGGTAAACGGTCCGTGATTTTTACATAACACAGCTGGTACCGATAAAACATCTTTTTGAAATCTACGAAATTCTTCAACAATAACATTTCCTGTATTGGTTTCATAATCCTCGTCAATTTCATTTTTTGTCAAATTACGTACACACGGCACTTCACCATAAATATAATCCGCATGCGTTGTTCCATAACAAGGGATACTCTTACCCGCCTGTGCCCAGCTGGTTGCATATGGAGAATGCGTATGCACAATACCACCTATTTCCGGAAAAGCTTTATATAAAACAATATGCGTAGGCATATCTGAAGAAGGTTTATACTCTCCCTCAACCACATTTCCTTGAAGATCAATAAGTACCATTTTTTCCGGGCTTAACTCATCATACGGTACTCCGCTCGGTTTAATAGCAACCAACCCTGTTGCCGAATCTATCTCACTTGCGTTTCCCCAGGTAAATGTCACCAACTGATATTTCGGCAACATCATATTTGCCTCATATACTCTTCGCTTTAATTCTTCTAACATTTTCTATGCTTCCACGATTGGCTTTTGTCCATATCGTCTAAATACCTCAACTGCTGTTTCTACCTGTTCTGCATTCAGTTCCGGCACATCCTGGTTCATACTATATGCAATCGAATATGTTTTAGCTGCTTCTTCCAGATAAACGCAAGCACATAATGCCTGTTTCAAACTGTCTCCAACACCGATTACACCGTGATGTTTTAAGATGACCGCTAATTTATCCCCCATATTCTCAACTGCTTCAATACCCATCTGTTCACTGGCTGCTGATGAATATGGACATACTTTTACTGCGCCACGTGTTGCGTTTGCCAATGTTGTAAGGTTACATGGTAATTCATCTGTAACAAGTCCCACACCTGTTGCATATGGCTGATGGGTATGAATAACTGCATTCACTTCTGGCATATGCTTCAAAATATACAAAAGCGCTACAGTATCTACAGATGGTTTTCTTTCACCTTCAATAATATTTCCTTCTATATCCATTACCAGAACATCTTCTGGCACCATATCTTCGTAAATCATACCTGATGGAGTTACCAGGATTTCACCTGTCGGCATACGGAGAGTCACATTACCTCCTGACAATGTAACAAGTCCATAACGATCTAATTTTTTTCCTGCTTCAATAATACTGATTTTTTCTTGTTCAAACATTGTATTGCACTCCTTATTTTCTACGCGCGCGACCTCTTTTTATTGATTTTGTTTCTTCACTGCCACGCACTGCTCTGGCTTTCAATCCTTCTGGATCAATTTCAACTTCTTTATGAAACAGATACTGAAATAATTCATTTCCATCATTAAAATAATAACAATTCACCCAATATCGACCTCTAAAAATACCTGCTTCATTTATACGTACAAACATTTTGGTTCCGGAAGCCAATGGCTTACATTTAAAACGTTTCACTTCGTTCCAGTCATAATGATGTGATTTATGATAAGCTGAAAATGTAATTCCCTGATCGCTCACTTCAACTTTTGACGGATTGGCTATCGATACGAAAGTTTCCCACACAAAATATCCGGCAACAACAGCTGCTACTACCCATAAAGCCGGAACATTTGTTGTAAAAATACTAAACAATGAATACACTAAAATAAAAGCACAAAATATAGCCGTAATAGTTATCTTAGTCCTGTAAACTTTTGTATCATATTCATAAATCTTTGCGTTCATTGTGCTTCCTCCTCAGTCAGTTCCCTTTTTTTAATTACAGGCACCATGCAATGATGATGCCTGTAATTGGAGAAACTATCTTAATTTGCAGCTGCGTGCATTTCTGCAGCCTCTTTCAAGATTTTCTTTCTGTTAACCAGTGCCATTGCAACTGCAATTACACCAACTACTGCAATTCCGATAATCGGATTTAAACCATTTAATCTGGTAATTGCCCATGTTAATGGGTTTGCTCCATCACAGATACTTGAAATAGCTGTTGCAGAACCCATATCGAATCCAGCTGCTTTTGCTGCCGGAGTAATCCACTGCGACAGGTCCGTAGCAATATACAGACCAGCTGCCAATGTGATAATACCAATAATAAGTGCACGGAATCCATTTCCGTTAACCACTGGTGTGATCAATACAAACATCCAAGGAATAACCGCAAGGTCTGCAAATGGCATTACCTGGTTTCCTGGAAGTAATACTGCAAGGAATACAGTGATCGGTACAAGTACTAATGATACAGACAGAGTCATTGGATGACCAACACCTACTGCTGAATCAAGACCGATGTAAATTTTACCACGATTAGAGAACTTCTTTTCAATAAACTCTGATGCAGCGTCAGATACAGGAATCAATCCTTCCATCAGGAGTGCTGCCATCTTAGGAATCAGAACCAATACAGCTCCAAGGTTAATACCTAATGCAAGAATTGCCGGGAAGTCATATCCTGCAACAACACCGATGATAATACCAAGCACTGTACCTACAAGGATTGGCTCTCCAAATACACCGAACTTCTTCTGCATTTTTTCGATATCAAAGTTAATCTTATTAACACCTGGAATTTTGTCTAAAATCCAGTTAAATAACATTGCAATTGGTGCATATGCTGTTGTAAATCCATGCGGAAGTGAAACACCAGGAAGTCCTAATGTTTTTTCTACACCTGAGGCTGTCCAGTCACCCAATACCATAATAATTACCATGTTCAGGATTGCAGCAATGATACCATACATCTGATTTCCTGTAACAACTGCAACAAGTGCTCCAGTAAATGCAAAATGCCAGTAATCCCAGATATCTACATCGACAGTCTGTGTTGTGTTTGTCAAAAGCATTACAATATTTACAGCAAGACAAACAGGAATAATCACTGTACCAACTGTAGATGCAAATGCAATCTGTGCAGCTGCCGGCCAACCAACATCAATTACAGAAAGGCTCAGACCAAATCTTTCTGCCATCTGAGATACTGCCGGTGCAAGGTTGTTACCCATCAAACCAGTTACAAGGTTCAGACCGATGAATCCGATACCTACTGTCAAGCCTGCACGTAAAGACTTACCAAAACCAGCACCTAAAATGCAACCCATAATACAAATAATGATAGGCATCATTACTGTCGCGCCCATGTCACTTATGTACTGGAAAAATCCCAAAAAATAACTCATCTCTCTATTCTCCTTCCTTATCTATCAAGTTAATAGAATCCCTTTTGTTCCCTCATAAAACTTTTACTTCTGTAAAACTTCTACAATCTGATCAACGATTGGCTCAGTTCCTCTTCCAAGCAGGAATGGAGTTCCGATAATTAATGGACAATGGCATTCTCCGCCAAGTACTGTTGTAGAAATTACCAGATCGTACTGTTTAGACTTCTCAGCCACTTCTGAAGCCTTTCCCTGTGTAATCTGGAACTGTCCTTTCAGTCCTCTCTCTTCCAATGCTTTTGTGACTTTCTGATTTACTGCTGTAGATGTACAGATGCCTGAACCACATACTAACAATATTCTCTTCATAGTCATTACACCTCCTTCATTTTTTTATATGCACATTTTTCAAATGTAACATTACTCTGTAAACGATTTACCAAATTTTTCTGCCAGTTCTTCTGGCGTTGCACAAGCTTTTAAACCTCTAAGATAACCTTCTGACTGAAAGATATCCATCATTCTTCCAAGGAAATCCACCTGACTTTCTGGCTTTTCAATTGCCATCATAAACATCATTTCGCATTTCACAGGTTCTTCCGGCATACCCATATGACAGAATTTTACCGGTTCTTTTAGAATTCCAACTGCAATAGCCTGCCTATTAACATGGATAGAATCTGTATGCGGAATGGCAATACCCATTTCTTCGAAGTTAAGTCCGGTACTAAATACCTTTTCTCTCTCTTTTACCGCATCTATATAACTTTCTTTTACAATCCCTTTTTCATATAAATGTTTTGCAAGAATTTCAATTGCTTCCTGATCAGTCTTTGCTTCAATGTCCATAAGAATCAATTCTGGCGAAATATAAACATCACCTAATGCGCTCGACATATTTTCACCTCCTTCCACATTCGACAAATATTACTTAGCTGTTGTTAATCCATCAAGTGCTTCCATAATAGATGCCTTGTCAACTGCCTTATCTAATATCTGTCTTATCCTCTCATTTCCAAATATCATCATCAGATCGTAAATTGCCTGATTCACACTCTCCGCACTCTTAACACTCATTCCGATCACATATTTAACCGGATCATTCATTTCATGATGAAAATCGATTGGTTTCTTAAGTCGGATGAGTGAGGCTGCTTCATATATAACTCCCTCTTCAGCATCAGCATGAGGAAGTGCAGTTCCCGGACAGATTACGATATATGGTCCATAAGTTTCTATTTTCTGAATCATAGCCTGTATATAGCGTTCTTCTACTGCTCCATCTTTATATAGAAGCTTGCCGGCATGATTAACAGCATCTTTCCAGTCTTTTGCTTCATAATCCACCTCGATTCTGTTCTCAGACAGCCATTCGTAAAATGCTCCCTGAATATGAATCTCTTCTGGATTAATCACATCTAACTCGATACCTGCATTTGGTTCCATGATCCCTTCCATTACTTCTAATGCCATCTTTTGTATATCTAAAATATCATCTGTATTCAGCATTGCTGATCGAACCACAATACATGGTATCTCCTGCTTTTCAATAGGAATCGTCGAAATAATCATATTCGCACCACTGCGTTTGATTTCACCTGTATTATGCACCGATGAAACACTGACTATTTCTATTACCTCTTCAAGTGTCCTTAACTTTGCAAGCATAAACTGTGCTGTTCCACGTCCGGTCTCACACACAAGTGCGACCTTTATTTTACTGTGCTTCGAATTTTCAACTTTTTCTTTTTCGAGAACAGATGCAAAATACAACACAAGAAATGACATTTCATCTTCTGAAAAAGAACATCCAATATATTCTTCAAGGTTTCCAATATTTTTTCTTATGATTTCAAATATTTCCGGATATTCCTGTAGCAGCGAATCTTTCAATGGATTCGTCAATCGTTCTCTGGTTTGTAACCGATACACTGCTGATCTCATATGAGCAATCAGGAGATCATATAAGGCAAAGTCCAGATAAAAATCAATTCCGAAACAGCTGGAAATCTTATATAACGCTTCCGATATCATTAATCGAATATCTAATGCATTACCTTTATGTGTTTTGTCTTTTAAATAGCTTTTTCCTTTCAGGCATTCTGTAAAGTATAAAATTTCAACCTCTGGAATATCTAATTGATATTTGTTTCCAATCGTTTCTAATATTTCACTGCTAAATGTATATTTAGAGCTTTCTTTAAAACAAATCCATCTTTCTGCATAATGTTCTGGAATCACCTGATGATTTACAATCCGATTGATAATCAAAGTAATCTCTAAAACAGTTTCAAAAAACGAAAAATCTGACAAAAATGATTGTGCGTACTCTTCTTGTTGCACTACATGAGTACACATATCATCATAAATATTCAATTTATCCATCTGGCGAATTAGCAGATTCCAGAAAGCTCCCAGATTATAACCCGTTCCATAATGATTATTGTCACCATTAACTTCTAATAATTTTAGGATACCTTTTCGTATTTCTAACTCTGAGGCATTTACTATATATCCCCGACGTACCTGCGAAACAAGTTCCATATTATTCTCTTCAAACCAATTCTTTAATTCTGATATGTCGTGTAACAGAGTATTTCTGCTTACTCCAATAATGTCTTTCAATTGTTCGACAGTCACATATCCGGTAGTGTTCAGCAAAATCATTGCCAATATGGTGGAGCGTTCATTCTTCGACATATAATATGTATAAAATGTTCTTGAACATATGAACTCTTCATACGCTTTTACATCAATTTTCTCAGCACTATCAATGACTAAATCACCATTCCCAGTAATCACAATAAGTGGAAGACTGTATTCTTGTAATGTATTATTCAAGTCTTTAATATCTGCTCGTATTGTTCTTTCCTGCAGATTGTACTTGGTAACAAGCTCTAATATATTTTGTCTGTTTCCAAGAATCAGCTCTCTTAAAATCTTATTACTTCGTCTATTCATAAGTCCTCCTTAACTGTTGTATTTATTGTAATACGCATCTATTTAACAAAAAAGTCCAATTGATTTCCGTTAGTTTTACATGAATTTGGGTTAATTAAGGCTCAATCACAAATTTTGTGGGATTTCCGATTCCTCTCGTAGCTCTGTCGGCTCATATCGAATAGCTTCAGAAAGAAATATTCGTC
>NZ_JAOQJV010000025.1:0-27917 GCF_025567415.1 Dorea ammoniilytica | reverse complement strand
TGCCATAGGTTATTTCTCCTGTTCTCGTATTGATTATAATTATATATCAAAATCCTTGAGAATAGGGTGTCAACTTTTATGATACAACATCATTTTGTGGGAAATGGCAGAGATTATGAACGTATCTCTGGACGAGTTGGTCGGAAGAAAAAGATGAGTAAAGCAGTTGGATTATAAAAAAGGTATTGCCATATTCTGAGAAAAGTGCTATGGTAATTACAGTTAAATAATGATTTTGGAGAAAACGGAGTACAAAAATAGACGGCGTGAAGCCGGCTTGTTTTTGTACTCTTTTTTTGTTTTGTTCAGAGCCCAGCAGAATTGGAAACGAAAGTTAACAGAAGGAGGATATAATATGCGAGACATAGTAATAATTGGAGCCGGAGTCACGGGAAGTGCGGTGGCGAGAGAACTGTCCAGATATCAGTATGATGTACTGGTGGTGGAAGCTAACAGTGATGTGTGCGAAGGAACATCCAAGGCCAACAGCGGTATTGTTCATGCAGGATTCGACACGGAGCCAGGTTCTATGATGGCGAAGATGAATATCAGAGGCAATGAGATGATGGAACAGCTGTCCAAGGATTTGGATTTTCCGTTTAAACGAAATGGGTCACTGGTTCTCTGCTTCGACGAGAAAGATATGGATCAGTTAGTATATCTTCTGGAAAAGGGTCAGAAAAACGGTGTTCCGGGTCTTCGGATTATCACAAAAGAAGAAGTGAAAGAGATGGAACCGAATGTTACCGATGACATGGTGGCAGCTTTGTATGCGCCGACTGGTGGAATTGTATGTCCGTTTGGACTGAACATTGCAATGGCTGAAAATGCATGTGAGAATGGTGTGGAGTTCCAGTTTGATACAGAGGTTCAGAATATCATGCCGATGGAAGGTGGTTACAGACTGGAAACTTCCAGGGGCGACATTGAGACAAAGATGGTTGTCAATGCGGCTGGTGTTTATGCGGATAAGTTCCATAATATGGTCAGTGAAGATAAGATTGAGATTATTCCGAGAAAAGGTGAGTACTGTTTAATGGATAAAAAGGTGGGAGATTTTGTAAAGAGTACGATTTTCCAGCTTCCTACAAAATACGGTAAAGGCGTACTGGTAACACCTACGGTACACGGTAATCTGCTGGCAGGACCAACGGCGGTAGATATTGAAGATAAGGAAAATACACAGACGACTGCCGAAGGTTTGGAAGAATTGCTGACAAAGGTAAAAGTCAGCGCACCGAACATTCCGACACGTCAGGTGATCACATCATTTACAGGTCTTCGAGCACATTGGACCGGACATGAATTTATCATCAAGGAAGTAGAAGGAGCATCGGGATTTATTGATGTGGCAGGTATTGAGTCACCGGGACTTACCAGTTCCCCGGCGATTGGAGAATATGTAGCAGAGTTGGTGCGGGGAATTTATCCGAAGGAAAAGAAAGTACATTTCAAGGCAACAAGAAAAGGAATTCCGAATGTGGCAGAGGCATCATTTGAAGAGCGCCAGGAACTGATCAGACAGAATCCGGCATACGCCAATGTGATCTGTCGATGTGAAGTAGTTACAGAAGGCGAAATTATGGATGCAATTCACAGACCTCTTGGGGCTACAACACTGGACGGCATCAAACGTCGTACCAGAGCAGGGATGGGAAGATGTCAGGCAGGGTTCTGTGCACCAAAACAGGTGGAGATCCTGGCAAGAGAGCTTGGCAAAGACGTATCGGAGATTACCAAATCCGGCGAAGGTTCTGCATTTTTAACAGGTTACGATAAGGAGGATATATAAGATGAAGACAGAGATTGCAATCATCGGGGGAGGACCGGCAGGACTGGCGGCAGCAGTTGCAGCCAGAGAGGCAGGGGTACAGGATATCCTGATCATAGAGAGAGATAATGAACTTGGCGGTATTTTGAATCAGTGCATACATAACGGATTTGGACTGCATACATTTAAGGAAGAATTGACCGGACCTGAGTATGCCGGAAGATATATTGAAAAGGTAAAGGAAATGGAGATTCCGTATCTGCTTCATACGATTGTTGTGGATGTGTCCAGGGATAAAGTTGTTACTGTAATGAATAAAGAACAGGGCTTGTTCCAGATTGAGGCAAAAGCAGTGATTCTGGCAATGGGATGCAGAGAGCGTTCCAGAGGTGCACTGAATATTCCGGGTTATCGTCCGGCGGGTATTTACTCCGCAGGAACTGCACAGAGATACGTCAATATGGAAGGAAGAATGCCTGGTAAAAAAGTTGTAATCCTGGGTTCCGGAGATATCGGACTGATTATGGCGAGACGTATGACGCTGGAGGGTGCCAAGGTTCAGGTGGTGGCAGAGCTGATGCCGTATTCCGGCGGTCTGAAACGTAATATTGTGCAGTGTCTGGATGATTATGGTATTCCGCTGAAGCTGAGTCACACAGTGGTAGACATCAAAGGAAAGAAGCGCGTGGAAGGTGTAACACTTGCACAGGTAGATGAGAATCGCAAGCCGATTCCGGGTACAGAAGAATATTATGATTGTGATACCCTGCTGCTGTCCTGTGGACTGATCCCGGAGAATGAACTTTCTTCCCAGATAGGAGTAGAGCTGAATCCGGTGACATCCGGTCCTGTAGTGAATGAAAGCCTGGAGACGAATGTAGACGGCGTATTTGCCTGTGGTAACGTGCTTCATGTCCATGATCTGGTAGATTATGTATCCGGAGAAGCGAAGACTGCCGGTGAAAATGCGGCAGCATATGTACAGGGCAATCTTCCGGAAGCTGGTAAAGAGATTCCATTAAAAGGTGAGAATGGAGTACGTTATACGGTGCCTTGCAGTGTGGATGTCGACCGTATGACGGATAAGCAGGTGGTACGTTTCCGTGTGGGAAATGTTTATAGAGACAAGTATCTCTGCGTGTATTATAATGATAAGTGTATCAGCAGGGTAAAGAAAAAAGTAATGGCTCCCGGCGAGATGGAACAGGTAATCCTTCTGAAATCCAAGCTCGAAGAATTTGAAGGACTTGAGAGCATTACCATTCGGATTGAAGAGGAGGGGCAGAGATAATGAGAGAGAAAGAGTTAGTATGTATCGGATGTCCTCTGGGCTGCAGCCTGAAAGTGACCATCCAGGACGATAGCACCATGGAAGTAACTGGCAATACATGTCCGAGAGGAGCGGACTATGCCAGAAAAGAACTGACAGATCCAAGACGGATCGTCACGTCTTCGGTTCCGGTGGAGGGAGGTCATCTGCCATGTGTATCTGTGAAGACAGAATCAGATATACCAAAAGATAAGATATTTGACTGTATCAAAGCACTGAAAGATGTGAAGCTTCAGGCTCCGGTGAAGATCGGACAGATCGTATTGCCGGATGTGGCAGGTACAGGGGTTAACGTGTTGGCAACTAAGAATATTCAGGCCCTGTAGCAGAATCAAACAGAGAGGATGAATTGTATGGAGCAGTATGTAATGGCCCTGGATCAGGGGACGACCAGTTCCCGCTGTATATTGTTCAATCATGCGGGGGACATCTGTGGTATGGCACAGAGGGAATTTGAACAGATTTATCCGCATCCGGGCTGGGTAGAGCAGAATCCGAGAGAGATCTGGTCATCCCAGTATTCCGTTATGGCACAGGTGATGGCGGAAAATGGAATTGATGCGAAGCAGATAAAGGGAATCGGTATTACGAATCAGAGAGAGACGACGATTATCTGGAACCGTTATACGGGTGAGCCGGTGTACAATGCAATTGTGTGGCAGTGCCGTCGGACAGCGGAGATGATTGATGCATTAAAAGAAGAGGGATTCGATCAGGTGATCCGCGAGAAGACGGGATTGATCGCAGATGCGTATTTCAGTGCCAGCAAGATCGCATGGATTTTAGATCATGTAGAAGGTGCCAGAGAACAGGCTGAGAAAGGCGATTTGCTATTTGGAACAGTAGATACCTGGCTGATTTGGAATCTGACCGGGGGACTGGTACATGTGACCGATTATACGAATGCATCCCGGACGATGTTATTTGACATTCATAAGTTGTGCTGGGATGAGGAAATCATGGCGAAGTTCCGTATTCCACGTGCAATGCTGCCGGAAGTAAAGCCATCCAGCTGCATTTACGGTTATACGGATGAGAAAGTTCTGGTAGGTAACGTGCCGATAGCAGGTGCAGCAGGCGATCAGCAGGCGGCACTGTTCGGACAGGGATGTTTTCAGCCTGGAGATGTGAAGAATACATATGGTACAGGATGTTTCCTGCTTATGAACACAGGAACAGATCCGGTAATGTCAGGCAATGGACTCCTGACAACGATCGCGGCCAGCACAGATCCGGCGAAGGTAGAGTATGCATTGGAAGGCAGTATCTTTGTAGCCGGAGCAGCTAATCAGTGGCTGCGTGACGGCATGCGCCTTGTAGAGAATACGCCAGAGACAGAAATGTACGCCAGTCAGGTGGAAGATACAGATGGCGTATATATTGTTCCTGCATTTGCGGGAATGGGTGCTCCTTACTGGAATCAGTACGCCAGAGGTACAGTGGTTGGACTGACGAGAGGTTGTACCAGAGAGCACTTTATCCGTGCAACGCTGGAATCTATCGCATATCAGGCATATGATGTGATTAAAGCGATGGAAGAAGATGCAGGAGTACAGTTGAACGTGCTGAAGGTAGATGGAGGTGCCAGCGCCAATAATATGCTGATGCAATTCCAGGCAGATATCAATAATACCATTGTGCATCGTCCGAAATGTATTGAGACTACAGCACTTGGAGCAGCATATCTGGCAGGACTTGCAACCGGATACTGGAAGAACAAAGACAAGATCAAAGAGAACTGGCAGCTTGGAAGAGCATTTGAGTCAGAAATGGATAAAGAGAAGAGAAATCAATTGCTGAAAGGCTGGAAACGCGCAGTGCGCTGTGCGATCGCCTGGGCAGAAGATGATGAGTAAAATCTGAATAATAAAGAGCTTTTTATAGACGACATCTATAAAAGGCTCTTTATATTAAAATTACTGATTGGAAATTCCAATAAATGTGAGTTATAATAAAAACAATAAATGATTGACATGGCAATTAGCCAATTCTCTAATAAAAGAACCTTTCAAGCCCGCTACTTGAAAGGTTCTTTTATTAACGTGTTTTTATTAATCTTTATTAATCACGCCGTCCAGATAACATTCCAGTGATCTGCGCATATTCTGCTCAAAATCAGCCTTGCCATTTTTCAGACACCATTCGAATACATTTCCGATAACAATCATACGGATATCGGTGCTGACATCCTCTAACGGACGACGGAGTGCAATTGCTCCGGCATCGATTGATTTCTGGAGATAATTGTGTACAGTCAGAATCGGATAAGGACGTTCCGTACGAATATCCGGATTCAGTGACTGGTTCTTAGGCGTATAATAGTTGGATATGAATTCCAATCCCAGTTCCTTGCAGTATTCTACATAGTTTAGATAGACATGGACGATAGTGGTGATCGCTTCTTCGGCACTGCCAGGCAAATCCAGCAGATCAGGATTAATACTTGGCTGTTCCTCGATATAATAGGAAAGAAGATCATCCTTTGTCTTGAAATGATGATAAAAACTTCCGTTGGATACGCCGGCCTCTTCGCAGATGTTCTTTATAGAGAGAGCTTCATATCCTTTTTCCTGCAGGATAGTCTTGGCTGCTCGGAAAATCCGTCCCTTGGTTTCCTTTGATTTGAGTTGCTGTTTGGATAACTCCTGTGTATCAGACATTGTAAATACTCCTTTACGTTGATGGATTCAGTATAACATAAGAAGTGTACAAATACAAGAAAACCGAGTAAGCTCTGTAATGCTATCCATACTATGTTTTTGTCGTGCATTTGAAAGAAAATATACAAATTCGTTGAATATCCTTAACCTAATTCCTGAATGCCTTCAGCAGCAACGACAGTTTCTTTTACCTGAAAATATTTTTTTGTTTCGCTGATGACAACCTTACGCAGACCAAGAAGTGCAATCAGGTTAGGAATACCCATCAGGGCATTGGTAATATCTGCAAGCATCCAGATTGGATCAAGGGTCATGAACGGCGCAATTGCAATAGCAAGAATATAAATAATCTTAAAAGGCTTAATACTCTTTGTAGTTCCGGTCAGATATAAGATACAACGTTCACCATAATAATTCCAACCAAGAATTGTAGTAAATGCAAAGAAAATCAGACCAAATGAAATCAAATAAGTTCCAATATTGATCGGAAGTCCGGCATTATAGGCTTCTGTGACGAGAATACTTCCGCTTAACTCTGAATTGTCAAGCAGACCACTGGAAATAACAACAAGACCAGTCATCGTGCAGACAACAATCGTTGTAAAGAATACACTTGTCATAGAAATCAGACCCTGCTTTACACAGGAATTCGTTTTTGCGGCAGCGGCAACGATCGGAGAACTTCCGAGTCCGGCTTCGTTTGTATATACACCACGAGCAACTCCCATTCTCATAGCTGTCATAAATGAGATCACTGCAGTTCCGGCAGTTCCGCCCAGTACAGATTCTTTAGAAAATGCACATGCAAAGATGCGACCAAATGTAGCAGGAATTACCTTGCAGTTCCATACAAGAATCAGAACAGATCCGCCTACAAAGAAAAGTGCCATGAAAGGAACGATGAATTCCGCTACTTTGGAGATGGATTTGATTCCACCTAATGTTACAACAGCAGTCATAATGGTAATAATTGCACCGACAAGTAATACTGGAAGATGAAAAGAAGTGCTTACCGATTCTGTAATCGCATGTACCTGTGGAAAAGTACCACTTCCGAGAAGTGCAGTTACAGCGCCAAAAAAGGCAAATGATTTCGCGAGCCATTTGAATTTGTCGCCGAGACCATTCTGGATATAATACATAGGTCCGCCGGCAATCTCACCATTCTCGTCCGTTGTACGGTATTTTATGGCAAGAAGCCCTTCGGCGTATTTCGTAGTCATACCAAGAATTGCGGATACCCACATCCAGAAGAGAGCACCGGGACCGCCGATACGCAGAGCGGTTGCAACACCGACAATGCTTCCGGTTCCGATACAAGCTGCAAGGGTAGTACAAAGAGTTGCAAAAGATGAAACGTCTCCGTCTCCATCTTCTTTTTCAAAAATACACTTTAATGCTCTTGGGAATTTTACGACTTGCAGTCCACCTAACGCGATCGTGAAAAAAAGCCCTGTTCCCATAAGTAAAAAGAGAGTGGGTGGTCCCCAAACAGCCGTCTGAATTTTTGCTAATACATGTGTTAATACATCCATAATATAAATGCCTCCAATATTTTTCGCTTTATTTGATAATAGACGGAAGTGAAAAATATTCTTCGTGAAATACACATGATGAAAAATTATATTTTTTGCTTGAGTTCATCCTAGCACATGAGAAATAAATGTGCAATAAAAGTTATTTCTTTCACGTGGATGATATTTTTTGGACATGACCGCAGAGCTAATAGTTGCCAAGTTTACTAAGATATTTGTCAATAGTAACGAGACGTTTTTCAATTCCTTTTGCTTTGTGACTGATTGTTTCCAGTAAAGCTTCAGATACAAACTGTGGGGCAATCATGGAATTGAAAAATGTATTGCTGTCTACAGGAACAGTCAGAAGCACGGTAGCATACTTGGCAAGTTCAGAGCTTGGTTTGTCTGTGATAAGGATAATCTCAGCTTTGGCGTTATAAGCCATTTCGGCAGTAACCTTATCTTGCAAGGAATACCTTGGAAAACTGAAAAGAATCAGACAATCGGTATGGGAAATATTGCACATATGATCGATCGGACTCATAGTGGTAGTGGTGGTCATTGTTACGTGTGGCACCATCTGTTTTAAATATAAGATAAAGTAATCAGCCAGGCAGATGTTTCCCCGTGTGGCTGCGATATATTTATGTTTACAGGAAACAATTATATCAGCAGCCTTTTCAAAGTTCTGAATAGGATTATGAATAAAAATTTCTTCCAAATTATGGGCGGCATTTTTAAAATGACGGTTAATATATTCGGCAGAAGTATCCAGTTTTGCCTGCTTGGCAATTCTCTGGGAAGGAGTCGTGATACTGCTGGAGATACTGAGAACTTTATCCTGGTAGTCTTTTCGCAGTGCTTTCTGAAAGTCTATAAATCCGGAAAAACCAATCGTGCGACTGAAACGTATGACAGAAGATTCGCTGACACCAAGTTTCAGAGCAATTTCGGTAGATGTCATAAAACAGGCATCGGATGCATTGTCCAGAATGTATTCAGAAATAATCTTTTGTGTTTTGGTCAGGTGTGCTGAGTGAAGTAAATCCTGCATATTTTCCATAGTCTTATCCTCCGGGAGATTATATTAATAGTTAGATTTAAACATGAAAAAGAAATTCGCGCAAGATGTGAAAGACATTTCTATAGAAGAAAAAGCATAATATTAAGTGAAAAAATAAACTTACTGGTGAAAAAAATAACTTTTATTGTAATCTAAAACAGTCTGTGTTAGTATTGGGTCAGACGGAAGAGAAGAATATTATTCAACAAAAAAGAAAAATGAAAAATAATATTCACTCAAAAAACAAACGGATTAAAATTTTTAGGAGGATTTTAAAATGAAAGTAGGATGCGTAAAAGAGATTAAAAACAACGAGTTTCGAGTAGGTATGACTCCTGACAACGTAAAGAGTTATGTGAATGCAGGACATGATGTCTATATCGAAAAAGGAGCCGGAGAAGGATCAGGATTCTTAGATGCTGAGTATGAGGCAGCTGGAGCTAAGATGATCGATACTGCTAAAGAAGTATGGGACACTGTTGAAATGATGATCAAAGTAAAAGAGCCGCTTCCGGAAGAATATCCATTATTCCACGAAGGACTTATCCTTTATACATATCTTCACCTTGCAGCAGATAAGCCGCAGACAGATGCTCTGCTTAATTCCAAAGTAAAAGGTGTTGCATACGAGACACTGATTGAAAGAAACGGAAGCATTCCTCTTCTTGCACCAATGAGCCAGATCGCAGGACGTCTGAGTATTCAGGAAGGTGCTAAATATCTTGAGAAGAGATTCGGTGGAGAAGGAGTTCTCCTTGCAGGCGTTCCGGGAACACCGAAGGCTAACATCGTAATCCTCGGTGGTGGATCTGTAGGAACTAACGCATGTAAGATCGCTGTAGGAATGGGCGCTAACGTAACCATTATGGATATCAACCTTCAGAGACTTGCTTATCTTGATGATATCTTTGGAGCACGTATCCAGACACTCGTATCTAACGATGCTAACATTGAAAAAGCAGTGAAAGAAGCTGACCTTGTAATCGGATGTGTTCTGATCCCAGGAAAATCTGCTCCGAAGCTGTTCAAGAAGAAATATCTCAAAGAGATGAAACCAGGCGCAGTATTCGTAGACGTTGCTGTAGACCAGGGTGGATGTGGTGAGACAACTAAGGTTACATACCATGATGATCCGATCTTTATCGAAGACGGTGTTGTTCATTACTGTGTAGGCAATATGCCAGGAGCAGTTCCGAGAACATCTACAATCGCTCTGACAAACGCTACACTGTCTTACGGACTGCAGATCGCAGGCAAGGGACTGGAGCAGGCATGTAAAGATAACGAAGTAATTTACTCAGCTATCAATACATACGATGGAAAATTAACATGTAAGAACGTAGCAGACAGCTTTGATTGCTATGAATACACAGATGTCAGAACTGTATGCTAATTAGCTGCAATTATAATAAGTAGAAACTGAATGATTAATTCCTATTAACGGAAAGTGCCGGTATCTTTAAGGTGCCGGCATTTTCTGTATCACGGGGTGTTTGTATGGAACTGTCATTGTCTGAATTTCGGGTAGTTAAGATGGAAAAACACATTGTAATCACAGAATGGAAAAGGTATACTATAAGGCATGCAGAGCACATACATAAGTGCACATTAAGATGTTGCAGAAAGGGTGTATATATGGATATTAATCAGAAGATAACGGAAGAACTTGGTGTCAAGCGGTGGCAGGTAGATGCGGCTGTGAAGCTGATTGACGAGGGGAATACGATTCCGTTTATTGCACGATATAGAAAGGAAGCGCATGGTACATTGGACGATGAACAGCTTCGTAAGCTGGCAGAGCGACTGACCTACCTGCGCAACCTGGAAGAGAAAAAAGAACAGGTATTGGCAAGCATTGAAGAACAGGGGAAACTTACAGAGGAGTTGCGAGACAGGATCCTTGAGGCACAGACGCAGGTGGCAGTGGATGATCTGTATCGTCCGTATCGTCCGAAGCGTCGTACCAGAGCAATGATTGCGAAAGAGAAAGGACTGGAGCCGCTGGCTATGCTGATGCTGCTTCAGCAGTCCAAAGAGCCGTTGGATAAATTGGCATCAGCTTATATTAATCCGGAGAAGGAAGTAAAGACTGTTCAGGATGCGGTGGCCGGAGCAAAGGACATTATTGCGGAGCAGATTTCGGATGATGCGGCTTACCGCAGCTGGATCCGCAATATGACTGTGAAAAAAGGCAAAGTAGTATCGCAGGCAAAGGATGCAGAAGCGGAATCTGTCTATGAGATGTATTATGAATTTGAAGAAGCAGTGGTTAAGATCGCGGGACACCGTATTCTGGCACTTAACAGAGGCGAGAAGGAAAAATATCTGACGGTGAAGATCGAAGCACCGGAAGAAGATATTCTGCGTTACCTGAAGAAAAAGATGTTACATGGAGATCATACTGAAATCACAGCAGCTATTGAAGCAGCAATTGAGGATGGATATCAGAGACTGATCGCACCGGCTATCGAACGCGAGATCCGGAATGAACTGACAGAGAAGGCAGAAGATGGTGCAATCCAGGTGTTTGGCAAGAACCTGGAACAGCTTCTGATGCAGCCGCCGATCGTTGGCCGCACAGTACTGGGGTGGGATCCGGCATTTCGTACCGGTTGCAAGCTTGCGGTGGTAGATCCAACCGGGAAAGTTATTGGCACTACGGTTATTTATCCGACGGCACCAACTACTCCACAGAAGATTAAAGCATCCAAAGATCTGCTGAAGAAGATTATCCCAAAGTATAATATTTCTTTGATCTCACTGGGTAATGGAACTGCATCCAGAGAGTCGGAACAGATTATTGTGGAGCTTCTGAAGGAAATTCCAGAGAAAGTGCAGTACGTAATTGTAAATGAAGCTGGTGCATCTGTATATTCTGCCAGCAAGATTGCAACAGAAGAATTTCCTAAATTTGATGTGGGACAGAGAAGTGCAGCTTCTATTGCAAGACGACTGCAGGATCCGCTGGCAGAATTGGTTAAGATTGATCCGAAATCCATCGGTGTCGGACAGTATCAGCATGACATGAATCAGAAGAAGCTTGGCGAGGCATTGCATGGTGTTGTAGAAGATTGTGTAAATAAAGTCGGCGTAGATCTTAACACTGCCTCTGCACCGCTGCTCTCGTACATTTCCGGTATCTCCGGAACAATTGCCAAGAATATCGTGGCGTATCGGGAAGAAAATGGAAGATTCAAGAGCAGAAAAGAACTCTTAAAAGTAGCGAAACTCGGACCAAAAGCATATGAGCAGTGCGCCGGATTTATGCGAATTCACGAGGGTGCTAATCCGTTGGATGAGACAAGTGTACATCCGGAGTCTTACGAAGCTGCTAAGAAGCTGTTGGAAAAACAGGGATTCCAGATATCCGATATCACAGGCGGTAAGCTTGCGGGATTGTCACTTACGATTCGCGATTATAAGAAGACGGCACAGGAATTGGGCGTAGGAGAGATTACTCTGCGTGATATCGTGGCTGAACTGGAGAAACCGGGCAGAGATCCACGTGATGAGATGCCGAAACCAATCCTCCGCACGGATGTGTTGGATATGAAAGATCTGAAAGAAGGTATGGTTCTCAAAGGAACAGTAAGAAATGTTATTGATTTTGGTGTGTTTGTAGATATCGGTGTACATCAGGACGGACTGGTGCACATTTCTGAGATTACCAATAAGTTCATTAAGCATCCACTGGAAGCAGTTAGTGTTGGCGATGTCGTGGATGTGAAGGTTCTGAGTGTGGATCTGAAGAAGAAACGAATCGCACTTACCATGAAGAACGTATAAGTAAGAATGTATAAAAAAGAGGTTTGAATGACTGTGTTTACAGCGTTCAAACCTCTTTCTATATAATGAGTTATGATACTTTGGGATGGTTACTGCATCCGAAATACCGGACGGATCTTCTTGTAAATCAGGAATACGATCAGGGAATCGATGATTCCTTTTAAGATATTAAATGGTGCGACTGCAAATGCCACAAAGGTAAACAGGCTGGTAATATGAGCATTGACTGCAGTTCCCATTCCTACAAGTGCCTCCATTGGCATACCGAAAGCTTTGCCGTAAGCTGGAAGCAATACAAATGCATTCAGGAAACATCCAAAGATTGTCATCAATACAGTACCTGTTGCCATACCGATGATGGCACCCTTTCTGGTATGCATTTTGCGGTAAATGATTCCTGCCGGTACAACGAAAGAACATCCGAGAAGGAAGTTGGCAAGTTCACCAACACCTGCGGTAATCGTGCCGTTGATTGCAAAGTTCAGAAGAATTTTGATCAGTTCGATCGCAGCACCTGCAACTGGACCCATAGCAAAACATCCTACCAGTACCGGTACTTCACTAAAGTCAATCTCGTAAAAGGCCGGTGCAAATGGCAGTGGGATCTCGAAAAGCATCAGTACAACAGAGATGGCTCCGAGCATTCCAATCTGTGCGAGAATCCTTGTCTTAGAAGATGTGTGTGTGCGTTCGTTAGTTAATGTGTTATCCATTTTCTTTCTCTCCTTTTGATGTGGATTATAAAAGGAAGAACTCTTCTCGAAATGTGCGTAGAGAATGCAAATAAAAAAACCCGACATTATATGCCGGGGTCAACTATCATTCAAATGATACTGCACAATCCTTCTCTCATCCAGACTTTACTGTCGGTTCTGGAATCTCACCAGATCAGCTGCTGCACTGTGTAGGATACAACAGGTCGCGGACTATACCGCCGGTTGGGAATTACACCCGACCCCGAAGAATTACTATTCCATTTATGTTGTAAGGATAGCACACTATATCCAAGAATGCAAGTCTCTTTACATGAAAAATGGATTCACGTATAATAATTGTTACAGCTGACCACAGGTGTGCTAGTTAATTTTAAGATTTTGTAATCAAAGGAGAATGATATGCAATATAGAAAAGATCGATATGGAGAACCAATTTCTTTGCTGGGATATGGTTGTATGAGATTTACAAAAAATGGTAACAGCATAGATCTCGATAAAGCGGAAAGGGAATTGATGCTTGCCATTAAAAGTGGTGTGAATTATCTGGATACAGCATATATCTATCCGGGAAGTGAGGTGGCAGTTGGCGAGATACTACATCGCAATCACTGCCGGGAAGAAATTAGGCTTGCAACCAAATTGCCGCAGTATTATATCAAGTCAGGTGCAGCAATTGAAAAATATTTTAATGAACAGCTCACACGTCTTCAAACAGATTACATTGATTATTATCTGATGCATATGCTGACAGATGTTGCGGCATGGGAGAAACTGAAGAAGCTTGGTATTGAAGCTTGGATCACACAGAAAAAGAAAGAGGGCAAAATTCGCAATATCGGATTTTCTTTTCATGGTAATACGGAGATGTTTATCCAGATTCTGGATGCTTATGACTGGGATTTCTGCCAGATTCAGTATAACTATATGGATGAACACACGCAGGCAGGAAGGACAGGGCTTCAGGAAGCGGCAAAACGTGGGATTCCGGTAATTATCATGGAACCTTTACGCGGTGGAAAACTGGTGGATCTGTTACCGGAAAAAGCAAAAAAGCGAATTGCAGAAGATCCAAAGAAACGTACTCCGGCAGAACTGGCATTCCGCTGGCTGTGGGAACAACCGGAGGTGACCTGTGTGCTTTCAGGGATGAATTCAGAAGAAATGATCCGTGAAAATGTTCGTATAGCATCGGAAGTACAGACTGGCGAATTTACAGAAGAAGATTTCTCATTGATCGAGGCGGTAAAAAAAGACATACAGGACACCCTGAAAGTAGGATGCACCGGATGCGGATATTGTATGCCATGCCCGAAAGGAATTGACATTCCGGCAGCTTTTCGTTGTTATAATCACATGTATACAGAAAAGAAAGGCGCGGGACGTCATGAGTATCTTCAGACAGTCTGTCTTCAAAAAGACTTCCGACCTGTCAGTGCCTGTGTGGAGTGTGGCAAATGTGAGAGCCACTGCCCGCAACATCTGGCAATCCGCCAGAAGCTGAAAGAGGCAGATGGCAAGCTTCTTCCGTTTTATTATAAGATCGGTCTTAAAGTTGTGAAGAAACTGGGGCTGTTCTGGTAAAGCAGCGTCATATATAGAAAAAAAAAGAAAGATATGCTATAGTGTGTGTATACTCGAAATAGAAAATGGATGGTTTATTAATATGAAGAGAGAATTGATAGAATCAAATTGCGAGAAGGATACTCGTGATCTGGGATTTCGCCTGGGACAGGCTGCGGAGCCTGGTCAGGTGTATACGCTGGTGGGAGACCTTGGTGTCGGCAAGACGGTGTTCACGCAGGGACTGGCAGCAGGTCTTGGGATTGAAGAGCCGGTGAGCAGCCCGACATTTACAATTGTACAGGTGTATGAGGATGGCAGACTTCCGTTTTACCATTTTGATGTATACCGGATCGGTGATGTGGAAGAGATGGATGAGATTGGATACGAGGATTATGTATATGGACAGGGAGTGTCCCTGATCGAGTGGGCGAACCTGATTGAAGAGATTCTTCCGGAACATTATACAGAGATACGGATTGAGAAAGATCTGGATAAAGGATTTGATTATCGGAGGATAGAAATATGCGAATATTAGCATTGGACAGCTCAGGACTTGTGGCGAGTGTAGCTGTTGTAGAAAAGGATGGAGAAGAGACAAGTACCATCGCAGAATATACGGTTAATTATAAGAAGACACATTCCCAGACGTTACTGCCTATGTTGGATGAGATTGCGCACATGACAGAACTGGATCTGAATACAGTAGATGCCATTGCAGTAGCGGGAGGACCGGGATCATTTACCGGACTCCGAATTGGATCTGCGACGGCGAAGGGTTTGGGACTTGCATTGAAAAAGCCATTGATCCATATCCCGACGCTGGAAGGACTTGCGTATAATCTCTGGGGAACAGATAAGATCGTGTGTCCGATCATGGATGCAAGACGCGGTCAGGTATATACTGGAATTTATGAATTTGACGGTAATGAATTACGTGTGCTGGAAGATCAGATGGCGGTCAGTATTGAAGAACTGGGTGAGAAGCTGAAACAGTATAGCAGACCAGTTGTTTTCCTGGGAGATGGAGTGCCGGTATTCAGGAAAAGACTCGTGACAGAGATTATGCCAGAGTCTGATCTTCATTTTGCACCTGCATCTATGAATCGTCAGAGAGCAGCTTCGGTAGGAAGCCTGGCGATCCGCTATTATGAAGAAGGCAAGACGGAGACGGCGGTGGAACATCAGCCGGATTATCTCCGTGTATCACAGGCAGAACGTGAGCGCGCGGAAAGAGAACGTGCGAAACAGGAGGCAAGATAATATGTTTTGTATCCGTAGAATGCGGGAAGAAGATCTTGCGGATGTGGCAAGGCTTGAAAAAGAGATATTTTCAGATCCATGGAGTGAGAGTGCAATCAGAGAAAGCATGGAACAGTCGCAGACGCTGCTGCTGTCAGCACTGGAGGATGGTGTACTGGTTGGCTATCTGATTGTTTATTATGTATTGGAAGATGGAGAGATTGCCCGTATTGCGGTAGAATCGGACTTTCGCAGAAACGGTGTAGCCTCTCGTTTGTTGAAAGAACTGGCGTTTATCTGTGCGGACAATGGTGTAAATAAATTACTGCTAGATGTTCGGGAAAGCAACGAATCAGCAAAAGCTTTTTATAAGAAAAAGGGGTTTGTCCTGGATGGCGTGCGGAAAAATTATTATACAAATCCGACAGAAAATGCGATTCTTATGAGTCTGGAACTGTTGTGACAGGTGGTAATAAAGGAAAGAGTTCCCACTAGGATAACGTCTGGACGATGGTTATAATGTAGGCGTAAGACGATATACAGTTTATAACAACAGGAGGAATCGTATGCGCAAATATGGGATGAAAGAAACGAAAGAAATTAAAAAAATTATCTGTAATAAATGTGGAAGGGAAATTACAGCTGTGAATGGATTGCTCAGCGAAGACGTGCTGTCTGTAGAAAAACGCTGGGGCTATTTTTCCAGAAAGGACAACCGGGTAGACAGATTTGATCTGTGTGAAGATTGCTATGATGAGATGGTTGCTGCATTTTTACTTCCACCGGAAAGTAGAGGATAGAATGTTAGATGTATGTTTGCTGGGAACCGGCGGTATGATGCCGCTTCCTTACAGATGGCTCACTTCTTTGATGGTGCGTTATAATGGCAGCAGTCTGCTGATCGACTGTGGCGAGGGTACGCAGATTGCCATCAAAGAAAAAGGATGGAGCTTTAAGCCGATCGATGTGATCTGCTTTACGCATTATCATGGA
This sequence comes from Dorea ammoniilytica, assembly GCF_025567415.1. Lineage (NCBI taxonomy): Bacteria > Bacillati > Bacillota > Clostridia > Lachnospirales > Lachnospiraceae > Dorea > Dorea ammoniilytica. The sequence goes on along the minus strand of NZ_JAOQJV010000025.1, from coordinate 11,279 downwards.
GATCATATCAGCGGGCTTCCGGGACTATTGCTTACTATGGGCAATGCAGATCGGAAGGAACCACTTACCCTGATTGGACCGAAAGGTCTGGAGCGGGTTGTAGGCGCCCTGCGCGTCATTGCGCCGGAACTGCCATTTCAGATTATATATAAGGAAATCAAAGGTCCGGAAGAGACGTTTGAGATGAATGGTTACCGCCTGAAGGCGTTTCGTGTAAATCACAACGTATTGTGTTATGGATATACGATGGAGATTGACCGTGCAGGCAAGTTTGATGTCAGCCGGGCAGAGGTGGCAGAGATTCCAAGGAAATACTGGGGAATTCTGCAGCGTGGTGAGACCGTGGAAGAGGATGGGAGAATCTTGACTCCGGATATGGTACTTGGACCGGCCAGAAAAGGTCTCAAGATCACTTATGCAACGGATACCAGACCGACCGAGTCGATTCTGGAGAATGCAAAGCATGCCGATTTATTTATCTGTGAAGGCATGTATGGAGAGAAGGATAAGTTAAAGAAAGCAAAAGAATATAAGCATATGACATTTTATGAGGCGGCTGAACTTGCGAAGGCGGCAGAGGTAAAAGAAATGTGGCTGACTCATTACAGTCCGTCATTGAATCGACCGGAGGAGTACCTGAAGGATGCACGGGATATTTTTGGAAATACAGTGGCATCAAGAGATGGACAGTCCGTTGAGCTTGTATTTGAGGAGGCATAATATGGAAGAAAAAAAAGATTTGCTGATTCTGGCAATCGAAAGTTCCTGCGATGAAACAGCTGCGGCTGTTGTGAAAAATGGCAGAGAAGTATTGTCTAATGTGATTTCTTCGCAGATTGCACTGCATACGCTGTATGGTGGCGTGGTGCCGGAGATCGCATCCAGAAAGCATATTGAAAAGATTAATCAGGTGATTGAAGCAGCACTTGATGAGGCGAAGGTTACATTGGATGACATTGACGCCATTGGTGTAACTTATGGACCAGGACTTGTGGGAGCGCTTCTGGTCGGAGTGGCTGAGGCAAAAGCAATCGCTTATGCGGCTAGGAAACCTTTGATCGGTGTACACCATATTGAAGGACATATTGCTGCAAATTTTATTGAACACAAAGAATTGGAACCGCCGTTTCTCTGCCTGGTGGTGTCCGGTGGACATACACATCTGGTGTGTGTGAAAGATTATGGAGAATTTGAGATTCTGGGACGCACAAGAGATGATGCGGCAGGTGAGGCATTTGACAAAGTGGCCCGGGCTATCGGACTTGGATATCCGGGTGGTCCGAAGATTGATAAAGTGTCAAAAGAAGGCAATCCTGATGCAATTGAATTTCCAAGAGCGCACATGGGAGATACGCCATACGATTTCAGTTTCAGTGGTGTGAAGTCGGCGGTGCTCAATTATCTGAATGGATGTAAGATGAAAGGCGAGACCTGGAATCAGGCGGATGTTGCTGCTTCATTCCAGAAAGCTGTTACAGATGTACTGGTGGCTAACTCTATGCAGGCAGTGAAAGAATACGGACTTCGTAAGTTTGCAATCGCCGGCGGAGTGGCATCGAACAGTGCACTTCGCAGTGCTATGAAAGAGGCCTGCGAAAAGAACGATATTGATTTTTATTATCCGTCTCCGATATTCTGTACGGACAATGCGGCGATGATCGGCGTGGCAGCATACTATGAGTACCTGAAGGGAACCCGTCATGGATGGGATCTGAACGCAGTACCGAATCTGAAGTTGGGGGAACGATAGGACATGAAGGACAGATGTACTGCGATCGTACTTGCGGCAGGGCAGGGACAACGTATGAAAAGCAAAGTGAAGAAGCAATTTTTGAGCATAGCAGGAAAGCCTATTGTGTATTATGCGCTGCAATGTTTTGAGAAAGCATCATTCATTAACAATGTTATTCTGGTAACCAGCGAGGATTGTGTGGACTATTGTCAGAAAAAGATAGTAGAAAAATATGGATTTCGAAAAGTAGAAAAAGTAGTTGTTGGCGGGAAGGAGCGGTATGATTCCGTGTATGCCGGTCTGCTGGCCTGTGGAGAAACGGATTATGTATATATCCATGACGGTATCCGCCCGTTCATCACCAGAGATATTTTGGAGAGAGCTCTGGATGGAGCCAGAGAGACTGGTGCATGTGTGGTTGGAATGCCTTCTAAGGATACAGTGAAGATTGTTGATAAAGAACAATTTGTTACAAAAACGCCAAAAAGATCCCGTATGTGGGCGGTCCAGACGCCGCAGGTTTTTCGTTATTCAATTATCAGACAGGCACATGAAAAAGCTCGGCTTGGAAGAATGGACGGAGTAACGGATGATTCGATGCTGGTGGAAAAATATGGTGACTGTAAAGTAAAAATGGTAGAAGGATCCTATGAAAATCTAAAGATAACAACGATGGAGGATCTGTTTGTTGCGGAAGTTATACTGAGGGGAAATGAATTGTAAACATTGGGGCATGTAGATGAGAGGTGTTATCTTTGTTAGATAATTATCAATTGTTACAAAAGCATTGAACAAATGTAAAAATAGGGTTGTGAGAAATAGTAAACTTTTACAAATATTCAACCCAAATCTATTGAAGTTAAGGTAAATATATACTAAGATTTAGGAGAAGAAAGCGAGAAGATCTGGATGAAGAAAATTGTAGATGATTGGCGGCTGATATATAAAGTTTGTAGCTTGTATTACGAAGATGATATGCGTCAGCAGGAAGTCAGTGATTATCTGGGAATTTCCAGAGCTACAGTGTCGCGTATGCTTCAAAAAGGAAAAGAAAGTGGGATTGTCCGTGTAGAGGTGATTAATCCTGTACAGTTTTCCTACAACAAGCTGGAAAAGGCATTGGAACGCAAATATGGTCTGAAAGAGGTTATCGTCGTAGAAAGCAGTGCGTTGGATACTAAGACGGAGTCGGTATCGCGTATGTATGAGCGGGCAGCTCTTTATCTTTCACAGTTCTTCAAAGATGGGGACTGGATCGGAGTAACCATGGGACATACGCTTCACAATATCGTGAAGACGAACCGGGCGTTCGAAAAAGATAAGAAGCTGATGTTTGTACCGATTGTCGGAGGTATTGGACAGAGCACGATTGATAAGGTGGATGTGCAGAGTAATCGTATTGCACAGGAGTTCTCCAGAAAGTTTGGAGGGACTTATACACAGTTTCTGTCGCCGGCAGTTTTTTCAGAGCAGAAAGCAATGGAGTATTTTCTGAAAGAGAAGTCGATAAGTTACATATTTGATGATTTTCAGAAGTTAGATACGTTGATCATGGGAATCGGCATTCCACAACGAGTGGAATCAACACTGGTTCGGGCAGGGTATATTACAGGTGAGAACCTGGAAAAGTTTGCCCGAGACGGAATGGCAGGAGATATCGCATTGCATTTCTTTGATGAAGATGGAGCTACTGAGAAGTTTCGTGCATTTAATGATCGTGTAGCAGGTATGCCGTTAGAGATGATGAAAAAAGTCAGAAACAGAATTGGCATAGCGGGAGGCGAGAACAGAGCTGAAGCTATCAGAGGAGCGATTAAGGGTGGATTCATCAATATGTTAATTACGAATATTGATGCAGCAGAGAAGTTGCTTTGATAATATTATTTTAGATATATAAATGAATAGCGAAAGCCGGGTGATTTTTGCAGTCAAGGGCCCAGACATGTGAACGAAGCCGGACAAGCTGTGATCATTATATATAAAGTAGGATACTATAAATGAGTAAATGGAGGAGAGACTATGGAAGCTATTTCTAATGTAGCAAGTGGATTTATTGGTCTATTTCAGGCAGGTGGAGAAACATTTATGGGCTGGGTTACCGGCATCATTCCGCTTGTAGTGTGCTTGATGACAGCGGTAAATGCTATCATCAAACTTGTAGGTACAGAGAAAGTTGAGAATTTCGCTCAGAAAATTACGAAGTATATGATTCTTCGGTACACATTACTTCCTTTAATGGCAGTATTCTTCCTGGCAAATCCGGCATGTTATACATTCGGACGTTTCCTGGAGGAGAAGTACAAACCGGCATTTTATGATGCAGCAGTAAGTTTTGTACATCCTATTACAGGACTTTTCCCACATGCAAACGCTGGTGAGCTTTTTGTATGGACAGGTATTTCAGCAGGTGTTGCTGAGGCTGGTTATGCAACTGCTGGTCTTGCAGTAAGATATTTCCTTTGTGGTCTGGTAGTTATCCTGATCCGTGGTATCTTGTGTGAGAAATTGTACGCGTCAATGGCAAAGAAGAGTGCTTAATTAGTTGGAGGAGGTAGAATCATGTATAAATCTATTACTATTAAAGCTGGATCAGGCGGATGGGGCGGTCCTCTGACTATTACCCCTACAGAAAAATGCCACAAAATCTTAAATGTTACAGGTGGAGGAATTACACCGGTAGCACAGAAGATTGCAGATATGACTGGAGCAGAAGTTGTCGATGGATTCAAGACAGGATGCCCGGATGATGAAGTTATGGTAGCAGTTGTTGACTGTGGCGGAACAGCACGTTGTGGTGTGTATCCTAAGAAGGGTATCTTTACTGTTAACCTTACACCGGTTGGACAGTCAGGACCTCTTGCACAGTATATTCAGCCTGAGATCTATGTATCTGGTGTTACAGAGTCAGATCTGTTCCTGGCTGATGGCTCAGAGGTTGAGGCAGCGGCGGAGAAGCAGGCAGCTAAGACTGAAGCTAAGACAAAAGAGCAGGCTAAAGCAGATGTTGCAGCAGCTCAGGCTGGTCAGAAACAGGGTATCGTAGTTCGCATTGGTAAGGGCGTTGGTAATGTTGTAAATAAATTCTTTGCAGCAGGTCGTGAGACAATCGACATGGTTATCAAGAATATCCTTCCATTCATGGCATTTACAGCTACATTGCTTGGTATTATCAGCGCTAGTGGACTTGGTGATATTATCGCCAACACAATCGCTCCGCTGTGTGGAACACTTCCGGGAATGCTCGTTATTTCCTTTATTTGTGGATTGCCGTTCCTGTCACCGATTCTGGGACCTGGAGCTGTTATTGCACAGGTTGTTGGTACTCTGCTTGGAGCGCAGTTCGCAACAGGTGCTATTCCTGCTAAGTATGCACTTTGCGCATTATTCGCAATCGATGCACAGGTTGGTGGAGACTTCGTACCGGTTGGACTTTCACTTGGAGAAGCAGAGCCAGAGACAATTGAGCTTGGTGTTCCGGCTGTACTGTTTGAGCGTATGATCACAGGACCTTTATCTGTACTGCTTGCATTCGTATTCAGTATCGGAATGTTCTAATTCTGAACGAAATATCATTCAGCTTGAAAAGAAGGAGACATTTAAATGAAATTTCAGGTAACAATCGTAGGACATGGTGCAGAAGCACTTGAGTTTTTAAATGACTCAGATAACAGTTTTTTCATTCTCTTTAACGAGAATGCGCCGGAAGAACTGGCAGAGATTTCTGTGTTACATACAATTTCTGCAGTTTATAAAGAACCGGCACCTGGTGATACCATGAAGATCGGTGATAAGGAGTTCAAGATCACTGCAGTTGGTGTGGAAGCTCCATATACACTGAGAGAACTGGGACACTGCACTGTCAACTTTGGCGGCGGCGAAGAAGCCGCACTTCCGGGATGCATTATGCTGAAAGGCTCTGAGAAAGTAACTGTGGAGGATCTGCAGGCCGGAACAGAGATTTCGATATACTAATCAATTAAATTCATAACATAAGTAAGGAGAGATGAGTTATGCTTAACATGGACAAAAAACTTCTTAAAAGAGAAGAAGAAGGCAAAGTTATTCGCGTAGGTATCGTAGGAGCGGGACAGATGGGTCGTGGAATGGTTACCCAGATGGTTCTTATGAAAGGTATTACACCGGCAATCGTATCTGATATCAAGATCGAGAATGCTGTACACGCGTTTAAATATGCTGAAGTTCCGGACGAAGAAATCGTAGAAGCTAAGACATTAGAGGAAGCTAATGCAGCTATGGAAGCTGGTAAATATGTTGCTTGTGAGGATGCTAATTTCGTATCTCAGGCTAACCTTGTTGAATGTGTGATTGATGCAACTGGTGTACCGGATGTTGGAGCTAAAGTAGCTACTGATGCTATGAGAAATAAAAAGCATGTTGTAATGCTGAATGTTGAGACAGATGTTGTTATTGGACCATACCTGAAGAAACTTGCAGAAGAAGAAGGCGTTATCTACACAGGATCTGATGGAGATGAGCCGGGTGCAGTTATGCATCTGTATAGCTTCGCTAAAGCAATGGGCCTGAACGTAGAAGTTATGGGTAAAGGAAAGAATAACAAGATCGACTACGATTGTAACCCTGATACAGTTCTTGAAGAGGCTACTCGTCGTAAAATGAGTCCTAAGATGCTTTGTGCATTCAAAGATGGTACAAAGACAATGGTAGAGATGACTGCTATGTCTAACTATACAGGACTGATCCCGGATGTTATCGGAGGACATGGTCCAAAGACAGCTCCTGGAACAGAAGGTATCAAAGAGCTGAACGAGATCTTCAAACTGAAAGAAGATGGTGGTATCCTGAACAAACACGGCGTAGTAGAATACGTTAATGGAATTGCTCCGGGAGTATTCGTAACAGTATCTACACCAAATGCAGAGATCGCATACCAGCTTGGATATCATAGCATGGGACCTGGACCACTGTGGACACTGTATCGTCCATATCACCTCTGCAACCTTGAGACACCTCTGTCAGTTGCAAGAGCAGTAATCGAAGGCGATGCAACATGTGTAGCTAAAGATGGTCTGGTATCTGAGTGTATTACAAGAGCTAAGATCGATCTGAAGGCTGGACAGACTATCGATGGTATCGGTGGATACACAACACACGGATCAATTGCTACAGCAGAAGAGTCTAACGCTAAGGGATATGTGCCATTCGGTCTTGTTACTAAGAATGCAGTTATGAAACAGGATGTTAAGAAGGGTACTCTGATCACATATGATATGATCGATCTGGACAAGACAACTCTGATTTACAAGCTGAGAAAAGAACAGGATGCAATGTACGGAAGACACGTACTGTAGTCCATAATATTAAAAGATATTAAATACCTACAATACCATAATAATACCGGGAAAAGGTAGATGACCTGGGAGTCCTTTCAGCGATACGTAAGGCTGATGGGGCTCCTTCCCGGCTATAGGAGGAAGTGTGCATGTTTAGTCAGTTACCTATGATATCCAAACTTTTATTCGTTATATTGATTCTTTTTATCCTGCAGGCATTAGGTGGATACTATCAGGTGAAGAATTATCGTGCTACTGTACGGGAAATTCATAAATTGGGCAATGTGGGCATTGGTCAGAAAAAAGGTAAATTTTTTAATGGTAATATTGTTATGGTAGCATCAGATAGTGATGGTATCATTAAAGGTGTTGTGATTCTGGATGGTATTACATTCCTGTCCAAATTTCATTCGGTAGACGAATTTTTAGGCAAACCATTAGTGGGGAGCAGCATCTATTCATTCCTGGAAGTGACGGACGGATTTGATAAGAAAGAGCGCAAACAGTATATGGGATGGATTCGTGCGTTTGAAGCTCTACGCACCAGATTTGAAGCGCAGGAAGATTCAGATGAGTCGGAAGACGCGGAAAACACAGAAGCGATATAAGGGATTTTTTGAAATTTACGCAAAAAAATAAAAAAATCAAAAAATGTATTGACATTCAGTATTCTAAATGCTAATATATTAGAGCACCAAGCGAGTGCGACAGTAGAATACATGGAGAGGTATCGAAGTGGTCATAACGAGGCGGTCTTGAAAACCGTTTGTCCGCAAGGGCGCGTGGGTTCGAATCCCACCCTCTCCGCTTTCAGGAGTTTTGCTAATGCAAGACTCCTTTTGTTATATAATGAAAAAATAGGTGATAAAATGCTGAGTATGATGAAAGAAAAAATCTATGATTCGTCTGGAATTATGAAGAAAGAAATTCGCATTATAATTAGTGCAGGTGTTTTTGTAATATTGCTTGCGGGTACCCTGTTTTTATATTATCATAATCCTAAGGACGGATTAGGTCTGGTGTGCCCGATTTATACGTTGACTGGCTATTATTGTCCGGGATGCGGTGCGGGAAGGGCATGTTATGCTATCCTGCATATGCAGTTTTATCAGGCATTCAGATATAATCCATTATTAGTACTGATTCTTCCGTGGTTGATTTTGTATTATTTGATATGCTGGATACAATGGTTGATTTGCGGCAGAGAGAAACTGAGTGTGAATATACCGTTATGGATTCCAATGACAGTATTAATTATGATGTTAATATATGGCATTGTGAGGAATATAGGTGTATATCCATTTACGGTACTGGCTCCGACAAAGGTGCTATAAGGAAGGAGAGAAAAGTATGAAGTGTAGTTTTTGTGGTAATGAGGTAGAAAAAGGGATGAAATACTGTCCGCTTTGTGGTGCTGAAGTAAAGGAAGAGACTCCTGAAAACCAGACACCAGAGATGGAAAATCATGATGAGCCGAATAACGATTACAGTTATGGACAGAGTAGCAGTGATCCAAATGGCGGATACAGTTATGGACAGAGCAGCAGTGATCCAAATGGCGGATACAGCTATGGACAAAATGACAGTAACCCTAATAGCAGTTTTAATTATGGTGGAAAGTCTGGTAATGGATATAGTCAGTTTAATAATGGGCAGCCGGAGAAACAGATTAGTGGAACGCCATATATTATCTTCTCGATTCTTGTGACATTGTGTTGCTGCCTGCCACTGGGTATTGTAAGTATCGTATATGCAAGTAAGATTAACTCTCTGCAGAATGCAGGTGATTATGAAGGTGCTAAAGCAGCAGCTAAGAAAGCAAAGATTTTTATGATTGTTGGTGCTGTTGGTGGGTTGATTGCAAGTGTCGGGCTTTTTGCAACAGGATATATCAGTGATTCCACGACGGTTCAGACGGTTGAAAACATGCTGGACGAAGATGCAGATACAACAGATTCGAGAGATGATGTAACAGAGACAGATGATAAAGAAACTACAAAAGAGCCGGTTACAGCCAATGAAGACCTTGGTGATAGCTGGAAGAGTTATACAGTACAGATTAATGATGCGGTTGTGACATTTCCGTGTGAAGTCAGTAAGCTGGAAGAAACCGGACTTACATTGGATACGGATGACAAATCAGAAGACTACGTGATTAATAAAGATGATTATGAGTTGGTATATTTCCGGGATTCCAATGCTAATTCGCTGATGTTTATAGTGTCCAATAAAACAGATTCGGCTAAGACGATAAAAGAATGTAAAGTATCAGGGATATATGTAGATGAGTATGATGTTGAAGATGGTAGTCTTACAGTAATCTTCCCTGGAAATATTCAGGTTGGAATGGATATCAGCGATGTGGAAGCTAAATGGGGAGAAGCATCCGATGTATATGAAGGAGAATATTCTCATACATATAGCTGGTATGATGAAGATACTTATAATTATTGTACAGTAAGTGTGGATCCGGAGACAAAAAAAGTGACGATGATCGATCTGGATGGGCAAGACCTGCAATAGTGTAAAGTAGATGGAATAGGATAAAAAGCAGGAACGAAAAGATGAAGTGTAGACGATGCGGATTTGAAAATGTAGACAATGCAGATTTTTGCTGCCATTGTGGAGAAGATCTTAGACAGATGAATCGGCTGGAATACCAGAATAATCTGCGAGATCCCAATGAGCAGATGAATCAGAACTATCAGCAGAATTTTAATTACCAACAGAACCAGAGTTTCCGGCAGGAACAGAATTTCCGGCAGGGGATGAATTATAATGCAAAAGATGGTGGAGAAGATGGAATGGCAGTGGCTTCCATGGTGTGTGGGATCTGTGCACTTCTTATGATGTGTTGTGTGCCTTATTTTACGTTGGTTATGGCAATATTGGGACTGGTGTTTGGTATATTGTCGTTAAAGAAGAAACCGGGCAATGGGATGGCGTTAACTGGCGTGATAACATCGGGTATATCACTGGCATTTTCTGTGATTGGGATTCTGATGGGACTGAGTCTGCTCCTTAATGTATGAGGTGACAGATGTTGTTGGAATATGTGGGTGAAAGAATAGAGTGGGTGTGTTACAGGATCTTGACGTCGCTATATATGTTAGTGGCGCTGGTGATAGTGTATATGCGATATTTCCATATCGAACTGTATAGTGCCTCGGAATGCTATATGTATCGAATGACGGGATATTACTGTCCGGGATGCGGAGGTACACGGGCGGTGCAGGCGTTAGTGCATGTGGAACTGTTGCGAAGCCTGAGGTGTCATCCGGCTGTTTTACCTGGCGTGGTAATGTCGATCGTGTTTTGGATTGGCATGACATGTGAAAAGATAGTCCGACCAAATATAAAGCGCTTTAAATTGAGAAGGATATATTTTTACGTTGTACTGGGAATTGTGATGATACAGTGGATTGTAAAAAATGTTTTATTATATGCTCTTGGATGGCATATATGAGAATAATACATTATGAAGCTGAAAAGCGGTATGTAGATGCGGGGATGCTACTATGTACCGTTTTTTTACTTTACAGGAAATTGCTTTCCTGTAAAGTAAAAAAATGGAAGAAAACTGTTGACAAAACCAGAAGACACAACTATAATATCATTTGTTCGCGCTTGAAACGGTATGGAGAAATACCCAAGAGGCTGAAGGGGCTCCCCTGGAAAGGGAGTAGGTCGTTAATAGCGGCGCGAGGGTTCAAATCCCTCTTTCTCCGTTTTGATATATACCAATGTTAATAACTGGTAAAAAGAAAATTAAAAAATCTTAAAAAAGTTGTTGACAAGATATGGGAAAACATGGTATTATATCAAAGCTGACTCGTGAGAGCAGTAAACACAAAGAACTTTGATAACTGAACAATAGACAACAACCCTGAAGATTCTTTAAGAGAAAATTCAGAACAAGACATTTAATGTCGACCTAAAACAGTAATAACGGGATAGGAAAGCTAGTAGTTTTCCTGAACGGAATTAAACTTGATTTTAACTCACGCTGAGGTGTGAGGGAAAATATTTTTTACGAGAGTTTGATCCTGGCTCAGGATGAACGCTGGCGGCGTGCTTAACACATGCAAGTCGAACGAAGCGCTTAAGTTTGATTCTTCGGATGAAGACTTTTGTGGCTGAGTGGCGGACGGGTGAGTAACGCGTGGGTAACCTGCCTCATACAGGGGGATAACAGTTAGAAATGACTGCTAATACCGCATAAGACCACAGCACCG
>NZ_JAOQJV010000024.1:0-30156 GCF_025567415.1 Dorea ammoniilytica | reverse complement strand
GCTCTTACAATTACGAATGGAATACCATATCTCATCTGCTTGCTTGCATCCAGTCCACTACCTACTGTGATAGCACGCACACTTACAGGAAGCAGGAACTCTGCATTGTAACCCATTACTGTAATGAACCAGTATGGTACCGGATTCAGTCCAAGGTTTGTACACAGTGTCAGGATGATCGGAATTGTTACGGCTGCTGATACGGTAGAGTTAGTAAGCTCTGAGATCAGGACTGCTGACAGTACAAATACTACGATGATTGCAAGGTCGCTTGTCAGGTGCATATCTGTGATAACCTTTGCGATACCTGCTCCGGCTCCTGAACCATTTACGATATTACCAAGTGCAAGACCGCCACCGAACAGAAGCATCATGCCCCACAGCATATTTTTCTGAGCATGTTCCCATGTAAGGATTGGGTTCTTTTTATCAGCTGATGTGATAACGAATGACAGCGCACCAAGGATTGCGAAAATGTAAGCAGGCTCCAGTGATGGAAGTGCCTTTGCAAACAGTGGTCGAGCAAATGCACCAATCATAGCTAACAGGAACAATGTTCCACAGATCTTTTCGTCTCTCTTCATAGTTCCGAGCTCTGCATAAGCTTTCTCAAAGTAATCCTTTGTTCCTTCCAGCTTCTCACCTTTACGTGTGAAGAAGAAGAACATCAGTAAAAGTGTAACAATTGCTGTCAGGATAAAGAACGGAAGGATACGTACAATCCAGTCGACATACATAAATTCATGTCCTGATAACTCCTGGAAGAAAGAAATAGCAGCTACGTTCATAGCTCCACCCAGCGGAGAACCTACACCACCAAGTCCGGCTCCCCATCCAATACAGAGAAGAATCGGAACTGCCGGAGCTGCTTTCTTGATATCTTCATATCCTGCGGCATGGATCATAGCTACAGCGATAGGTGTAAACAGTGCACATACAGCTACGTTAGGCAGGCAGGATGAGAAGATCATACTTGCAAGCAACCATACTGTAATTTGAGATTTCATAGAAGGTCCTACCAATGAAAGTACCTTCAGAGCAACTCTCTTGTCCAGTCCTGTTGTTGCCCACGGAATCGTCAGCAAACAAGAACCGAAGATCAGGATAATACTTCCTGATGCATACTGAGCAATAACACCACTCTGGTCTACCATACCAAACAGTGCATTGATACCAACCGGAAGGAATGCTGTAACTGTCAGGCTGACTGGCTGTGTTGCCCACCAGAATACCATCCACAGCAAGGTTCCGATTGCCATTGCTCCTGCTCCTCCGAGTGCGCTCTTCAGTGCCACTGAAGCGATCGCAAACAGGACAGGACCAATGATTAAGTAGGTAAGTCTTTTCTTTGTGTCCATAATCATTTCTCCTTATCGTTTGTCCTTTTAGATTATTTATTATCTGTTAAAAGAATATCAAACAATTCCAAATCCGAAAAGTAGCTATTAGGGTGGGATTGCGTAAGGAATATTACCCATATTTCTCAACTACTTATATAAATTAGGTAATTTACCCGATATTTTTTTAACACAGCGCTCCGCTTTTATCATATATTTTCTCTTATCCAACCTTTTTTTGTTAAATATCTTTGCATGCAAAAAGCAGATGACAAATATCATCTGCTTTCAGCACACACTATTTACAATTTTATTCACTCAATCCGTCATAGTTAACCGGGCTTATCCCCAGACAAGTCCTTTTCCTGCTTCTACTGCTTTATCATAGATTACCTTTGCAGCCACCAGATCCTGCGCAGCCACTCCAACAGTCTCATATACAATGATCTCGTCGTCATTCTCTCTGCCTTTGATCTTGCCATTGATTACATCTCCAAGGCTTCCCTGGATATCATCTTCTGTAATAATTCCGTCAGCAATCGGGATCAGCAGATCTCCTGTCTCAGACAATGCTGCTTCCTTGGAATCACAGATAATCTTAGATGCTCTTGGCAGGATAGCTGGATCCATCTCGTGTTTATGAGGCTCATAGGTACCTACGCAACTGATTGTTGCACCGGCCTTTACTTTTGTTCCGTCAAACACCGGCTTTGGTGAAGGTGTAACCGTAATGATCAGATCTGCATCCTCGATACATTCATCTGAGCTTGCTGCCGGAAGGATCTTGGCACCATAAGAAGCCAGTTCTTCCTGCATCTGTTCTGCAAATGCCTTACATCTCTCCTCATTCAGGTCAAATATCTTCACTTCTTCAAGCTTCCTTGCCGCAAGCATTGCCTCAAGCTGAGTCGCTGCCTGTCCGCCTGTACCGATCATCGCTCCTTTTTTGCAGTCCTTCTTAGCCAGCAGATCAAACGCCGCACCAGAAGACGCACCCGTTCTGAGCTGTGTCACATAAGTACCGTCAAGCATCGCGATCACGTAGCCTGTCTTTCCATCGATCAGCATTACCTGCGCCGGTGACGTCATAAGCCCATTATCAATATTGTGTGGGAAAATGTTAATGACTTTCATTGCTGCTGCATCCATCTCTGGTGCATATGCCGGCATGAACAAAAATGCTCCGTCGTATTTACCGTTGACAACTGTACGAAGCGGTGTATCCACCGTACCGTCCACTACCATTTTGAAAGCCTTTTTATCCGCTTCGATAATATCTTTCATTGTAATTACACTTTTAATATCTTCTCTGGAAAGTAATAACATAATAATCTAATCCTCCTATTGCAATATCATCCATTTTGCTGTCTGTTTTTTATCCGATCAGGAATCCATACTTCAGCGGATCTTTGCCATCGATCAGATAGGTAGCCACGCCGGTCAGATAACAGCTTCCTGTTACCTTCGGCACTACTGCATCATAATCTGCCACCTTGGTCACTTCTTTGATCTCACCCTTAAACAGCGAACCCATGAAGCTCTCGTATACAAACGGCTCACCTACGCCAATCTCACCCCACTTATATAGTGTTGCAAGTTTCGCACTCGTTCCCGTACCGCATGGAGAACGATCCGCCTGTGCATCGCCAAAGATAACCACATTACGCATATCTGCTTTATCCGGATTCGGTGTTGGTCCATAGAACTCTACCAGATCCACAGTATCAATATCCAGCTCTGGATGTTTAACCGGAATCTTCTCATTGACTTCTTTCAGTATTTTCATACCAAGTGTTGTATACGCAGGAACTGTCTTTGCATTGATCGGTCCGATATCCAACTGTTCGCTGTCTACTAATGCGAAGAAACTTCCACCAAATGAAATGGTAAAACGAATCTCCTTTCCATCAATCGTTACTGTCTGATTCTCCTGATACACAAATGCCGGCACATTGGTCAAGGTTACACTCTCTACCTTACCGTCCTTTACCATAGCTTTTGTTCGTACGATACCTGCCGGTGTGTCCAGCACAACCTCATTCTCGCCCTCATGAGACTCGATCATACCCGCCTCGATAACAACCGTTGTTGTACCAATTGTACAGTGTCCGCACATATTCAGAAATTCACCTGTCTCCATGAATACAACGCCAAAATCCGCTTCCTCATGTACCGGCTCGCAAAGTACTGCACCAAACATATCATGATGTCCGCGCGGCTCTAACATCAGTGCTGTACGGATGTAATCGCAGTTCTCCTCCAGCCACTTTTTCTTTTCAATCATCGTGTTGCCTTGCGGTTCCGGGATACCGCCTACCAGAATTCTGCAGAACTCTCCCATGGTATGTGCATCCACAACTTTCAGCTGCTCCTCAAACCGGTCAAAATTGACATTTATCTTGTAATCCATTGCCATATGCCTCCAATTACTTAAAGTTAATATATTTTGAGTCGATCAGAAGCTCCTCTTTCCTGAACCCTGCTTTTGTTTCTGCTTCAAACTTGTCCGGTGCGATTTCTTCCATAGATACGGAAATATCGTCTGGTGACCATACACCTGATTCTTCAGCAAGTGCCTTTCTTACCGCCTTTGCCAGATTCTCTTTCATTTCTTCACTTTTTCCCGGATATAATTTTACACTGATATGTGGCATATTAATTTTCTCCCTTTTTCTTCTCTTTCTGATTTGATACAACAAAGCTGATTGCCATGTAGATCAGTACTACTGCAACGATATATGTCAGAATTGTTGTTGGCATAGATTTGACAATGAAATACGCGATCAATACACCAATGACACCGGTAATGCTCATGATGACTGCTGCATCTCTATTGTATCTTCCAGACTTCACAAATTCGAGACTTGCAGGCGGCATCAGCAATGCGCAGGAACCCATCATAATCGGAAATGCAACAGTAATATTCATTCCCACTAATGCGCAGAGCGCCATACATGGTGCATAAAGACCTACTCCCGCACACATCAGCATGCCAAGGATAAAGTTAATAGCAACTGACAAGATCAACTTGCCGCCACTGAGTCCTGTTGCCGTTCCTAACATACCGAATGGTCCAAATCCATTGACTTTCATTACCAGCAGTACTGCCACACACGGAAGCGTTACTGACAGAATCATACGGATCTTCTGAACCGGGAGCTTTGTAATTACTTTTGATCCCACAATGCCGCCAAGCATTGCCGCTATCAACATAGAGAATAATGTAACCGGCTCTACTTCCACGATTTTCAGAAACAGCAGTGCTTCCACACCTACCGGGATGGCAAAGATAACATTGCCATTACCTGGGAGTTCTTCATCCGGACTAAGCTTGGTAAATTTGAAAAATGCTGCCTGTGTCGCATTACTTCCAACTCCCAGCGTATCCAGAAGATTTAGTATAAACCCCATAATTCCATAAAGAACTTTTGTCTTCATTGGAACATCCTTCGAGCCATTTTCTCTGCTGTCTTTCACCAACAGATAGAAAAACCATACAACAAACACTACGATTGCTATTCTTAATATTGTAATCATACCCGTTCCCCAATCTATCCTTTCTCACTATGCGTAATCGTTAACAGTAACTATTCGTGATGGTAACCATAATCTGCATCCAGTGCCCATGGCTGCATTGCTCCGCCTTCTTCCGCCGGTCTGCAGTTCTGAGCATAGATGTTCAGCACACCCTTCTGCTGCTTGAGTGGTGGACGCACCCATGATTTTCTTCTTTCAGCCAGCACCTCATCAGATACCAGAAGATTTACAGTACCTCCTGCAATATCCATCTCAATCTCATCACCATTCTCTATCAGTGCAATCACGCCGCCATCATATGCTTCCGGAGAAACATGACCAACAATTGCTCCATAATTAAATCCAGAGAAACGTGCATCTGTGATCAAACCAACTTTCTTATCCAATCCAAGTCCGATCAGTGCATCAATACTGAGCATCAGCTCCTTCATACCAGGTGCTCCTTTACAGCCTTCGTAACGGATAACCAGAATATCTCCCGCCACGATCTCGCCAGCCATGATTGCCTTATATGCATCCTGGTCACATTCATATACTTTTGCCGCGCCTTTAATATACATTACTTCTTCGTAGACAGCTGTCGGACGTACAATTGCTCCTGCCGGAGATATGTTGCCGCGGAGAATCTTAAGTCCCGGCTCCTTTGCTACCGGATCTTCCATCGAATGGATCACCTTATTCGGCTCACTCTTAACCGTATCCAGAATCTCACCCCAGGTGTTTCCATACATGGTCGGCGCATCTGTATGAAGCTTACCGGCAAGCTGTTTCATCACCTGCTTTACACCGCCCGCATAATGGAAATCTACAACCGTATACGGACCACTTGGGATAACCGCGTTGATACAGTAAATCTCTTTTGCGTATTTTTCAAAATCTGCTAATGTGATCTTAATTCCCAACTCATATGCATATGCCAGAATGTGGAGCACCGCATTGGTAGATCCGGCGACTGCCATATCAAACATGATCGCATTTTCCAGAACATCTTTCGTGATCAGCTCTTTTGGTGTTCTTCCAGATTTGGCAAGCTGTACCATATATTTTCCGGCTGCTCTTGCGGCACGAAGTCTTGCATTATCCGATGCAGGAATTGTAGATGTGCCAGGCATTACAAGGTTCAATACCTCTCCCAACATCTGCATGGTATTGGCTGTTCCCATGGATGGACATGCACCAAATGATGGGCATACACATTCTTCCATATCAAATAATTCTTCTTCAGATGCCCCAGAGAATCTTGCCGCATCGAGGTCCGCTTCTACAACTGTCTTTCCGCAGTGATTACCGGCCTGCATAGATCCACCGGTCACTACCATAGCCGGGATATCCAGTCTGCACGCTGCCAGATAACATCCGGCAATGATCAGATCACAGGAAGCCACACAACAGATAGCGTCAAAGTTATGTATTCTGGACACAAATTCAATGGACATTGCTACGATATCTCTTCCTACCTGTTCGTACTTCATCTCATCAGCACCATTGGCCACATTACCACAAGTAGCCGGAATTCCAAATTCTACCGGAATTCCTCCTGCTGCCCAGATTCCTTCTTTCACAGCCTCTGTCACCTGTCTCAGATGTGCCGTTCCCGGAGAACCTGCCATATAGGAATTCGGTACTCCGATGTGTGGTTTCTTGCGGATATCCTCATCTGAATAACCCGCTGCCTTCATCATAACTCTTCGATGTGCTGCTTCTGCTCCGTTCCAATAACTGTAACCCATGTGATTACCTCCTTAAGATTTGTATTTTTTACGTCCGTACGGTTTTATCTTCTGGTCACATAGTATGCTATTTTTTTAACATTGAAAAGCTCGCAAAAATAATATAACAATTCAGTTTTCCTTAAGTTTAACGAATTTCCCTCATTTACGCTCTATTTTTCAGTTATTTTAATATCATTATTCAGAAAAGCTAATGAATAATATCGGGATATGAATTGATTATTAATGATATTTTTTATAAAATATGATAGAAAGATAACATTCTTCATCGGAACGGAGGTTCTTACATGTCAAAATACGATATAATTCTCGATGTTTACGAGAATCAGAGCATTTCAAAAGCAGCAGCCAAACATAACTACACACAATCCGCCGTCAGTCAGACAATCCGTAATTATGAAAAAGAAATCGGGCTTAAATTATTTAAGCGTTCCAAAAACGGAATGGAACCACTGCCCGGAACAGAACCTATTTTTACCGAGCTGAAAAATATGCGTGCCTGCGATGAACGTATCGGGCAGATTGCAGCCAATATCAACAATTTAAACAGCGGTTTTATACGCATCGGTACGATTCAAAGTATTGCTTACCACTGGCTTCCCGGTGTATTGAAGAATTTTTCATCCGAATATCCAAACATCACATTCCAGCTTTATGTAGATAGTTTTCAACAGCTTACTGAAAAAATCCACAAAAAAGAACTGGACTGCATTTTTGTTTCACAATACGTAGCCAAAGATCTTCCATGCCTCCCTATAGGAATAGATGAGCTTGTGTTGGTCACTTCTCTGGATCACCCACTTGCCAATAAACTGACTGTATCTTTCGCTGATATTGACGGTCAGTATTTTATCCTTTCGGCAGATGACTTTGACTACGAGACCGGTAAATTATTGCGCATGAACCACATTATACCCAACGTAAGATTCCGCATTAACGAGGATTACACTGCCATTAAAATGGTAGAACAGAATTTCGGCATTACCGTACTTCCAAAACTCTTATTGCATAACATTCCGTTCAACGTCTGTGTCCGTCCATTTACCGAACACTTGCGCAGGAACCTGGTCGTTGCCTATTCCGAGACTCCTGAACCGACCCCTGCACTGAATAAATTCCTAACATTCGCCACCAAAGGAAATAACGAATGTAAATTAATATAACAGCAACATAACGGCAAACAAAAAAGCCTGAGACCACATGACCTTATACCTCATGTAATCTCAGGCTTTTCATTTACATTACTTATAATCCATTACGAGAAACATTGGTTTGATTGCAATAATCTCCTCATATTCCTCCTGTTCAACTATAACGCTTGAATTCATCGCTTTCAGATCTTTTTTCAGAATCTGCAATGCTTCCGGAATCGTTCTTGCACGTCCTGTTCTCAGAATCATCTGCATCCTTTCCAACACGATCGGATGCGCATAATGCGCAGGCACCGGAAAATCCGGATAATCCTTAATATAATCTTCCATCGCACGAATAGAATCTGCCAATTGCTTTTCTATATAGTTGCGGTTATTTCTGGATGTAGGAAGCACATTTGCTCCTGCAAACAGGAAGATTGCCGCCAGACCAAACAACAGGAAATACATACCGAATCCCGCATGCGTCAGCAACGCCCAGACACCATATACGAATGCACCGGCACCCATAATAACAACGGCAAGTGCCACCCATTTATATGCCGGATTACTTCTGTCATAGATTCGCTTCTTCTTAGCAGACCGGCTGAGATCCACATAAATATCAGACTGATTTTTCAGAAACTTTTCTGCCTGTTCCAGTCTGTCAAGACACTTTCTTGTCTCTGCAGTTACATTGACCTCCCGCTGTCTTTCCGCAAGCCTTCGTTCTTTCTCTGCCAGCTTACGCTCTGCCTCCACACTATGTACAGGAATGTCCGGATACGCTTCCTCTATATAAGCAAGGAACCTGTCCACATCTTCTTCGTGTTTGAAATTGCATTGCTTTTCCTGACCATTGCCATATGCAACCACAAGATAGGATAATGTTCCAAATACTCCTTTTCCTGTAAAGCCGCCCTTACTCATTGCAACCCTTTTAAAAATCCTCCTTACGGAATGGATCGGTATGTAATATATTCTGTCAATATAAAAACTGTTCAGATATAACGCTTTCTCACCAATTCCACAAGGTCCGATCTTTCTACAGTTCTTCTTATCAATCAGTAATTCGTCATCCGGAATGGATATCTCTCCTAATCTATGTGGTTTAAACATATTATCATCTCGTTTCTATCTTATTCTTATGCTCTTATGCCTGCTCTTTCATCGGCTTCTTTGTCGCATGGATAAAAATACCCAGGAATAATACTGCAAATATAATACCTGCCGGATAAGCTACTGCTGTAGATAATCCCAGACACTCTTCTGCACAGGTGAAATAAGTTACAGAAACCGCGCTCATAAATGTTGCCGGAACTGCTGTGATCCAGTAATTCTTCTTCTCACGGAACAGATACATGCTGGCTGTCCACAGAACGATCATAGCCAGTGTCTGGTTGGTCCAGCTGAAGTATCTCCATACGATGGAATAATCCAGATGTCCGACAAATGCGCCAACAGCAAGAAGCGGAACACACAATACCAGTCGTTTCTGCATCTTACCCTGATCAATCTTGAACCAGTCTGCAAGTACCAGTCGTGCGCTACGGAACGCTGTATCACCGGAAGTAATCGGACAGGCAATAACACCAACCATGGCAAGTGCAACACCTGCAGTACCCATTGTCTTGATACATACATCATAGATAGCTGCTGACTGTCCATTAGCAAGAATATCATTCAATCCTGTGCTAAGTCCACCTGTCACTTCGTAAATAGCACATCCTGCTGCTGCCCAGATCAATGCGATTACACCTTCAGCAACCATGGCACCATAAAATACGAAATGTCCCTGCTTCTCAGACTTCATACACCGTGCCATAAGTGGTGACTGTGTTGAATGGAATCCGGAAATAGCTCCACACGCTACTGTGATAAACATAAAGCTCCAGATTGGCTTGCCTGCCGGATGCATATTGGTAAAATGGCTCCAAATCTCAGGAATCGTGTAACTTGGATTTGTAAAGATACCAAAGATAACACCAATTGCCATGATAATCAGGCAGATACCAAAAATCGGATAAATACGACCTATAATCTTATCAATAGAAATAAATGTTGCAATAAAGTAATATGCCAGGATGATCCACAGCCATACTTCCGGATTAGCAAATGCACCGGTAACTCCTTTATTGCCAAGCAACGTAACAATCAGTCCTGCCGGTCCTACTGCAAACACCGTACCAACCATAACCAGAAGTACTACACTGAATACACGCATGACATTCTTCATTACATTTCCAAGATAAATACCACATACCTCTGAAATAGATGCTCCTCCATTTCTTTCAGAAAGCATACCTGAAAAATAGTCATGTACACCACCGGCAAAGATTGTACCGAATGTAATCCATAAAAATACAACCGGTCCCCACAATGCACCCTGCATTGCTCCGAAGATTGGTCCCAGTCCTGCGATATTAAGCAGCTGTACCAGGAACAACTTCCACTGTGGCATTACCACATAGTCAACACCATCATTGATCCTGACTGCCGGTGTCTCTCTGTCATCCGGCGCAAATGTGTTTTCTACCACTTTTCCATAAACAAAATAGCCTCCTATAAGAAGCGCTAAGCAAATGATAAAACTAATCATACAAACACCTCCAATGTTCTCTAATTCTTAACATTTCCTTAACCGATTCTTATTATAGGCTTCTTTTATAAAAATTCAAGTGATTTTATAAAGTTTTCGTTAATTTTCTACAAAAGCATGCGTATTTTTCTCGCTCTGGATTTCATCAGCTTTAAGAAAAATCTGATTTTGTTACCGCTGCAAACACAAGCACTGTTCCAATAAACGCCATAACAATACCGGCCATAAGCATTGCACTTACACCCCAGTTCAAAAGCTGTCCTCCGGCAAAATTACCTGCCGAGCATCCCAACGCATAAGCCGCTGTCATAAATGCCTGTCCCTTTATCATATCGTTAGCTTTTACTTTCTCTTTTGCATAATACACCTGAGCCGGTGCCAGCAATGCATAAGACGATATCTGAAGCACTTCCAGCAGATAAACGGTTGTTATATTTCCGGCAAAATAAAAGCCAACTGCTTTTATAAGAAAAGAGACTGCCGCAACCTTCAGCAGATTCGTGTCACTCGACAACTTTCGTATTTTATAATAAAAGAAAATTGCAGGTGCTGCCACCGCTCCCTCAATAAACAGGGCAATGCCTACGTGACTGCTATTGCCGCCCAGTGCATTCATAATCACGATCAGATAGTTTTCTGTCATTGCATGGAACATTCCCAGAAAAGCTATTCCAAGCAAAGATATACAGTACCAGCGATAATGAATAAAGAACTCATAAATGGAAAGACTTTTCTGTTCTTCTCTGACCAGTAATCTGCTTTGTTCGATCTGTGGGAATCCCACCAGCACGATCATGCTCTCAAGTCTTACTGCCAGCAAAAGTATCAGCATCCAGGTTATACCAAATTTTGCGATCACCCATCCCACGATCAGGCTCGACACAGCGCTTGCCACTGCCCCGACTCCACGGGCCGCGCCATAATTCACAAAATATCCTGCATCATTGTAAGCAACACTAATCGAATTTAACAGCGGAACCATCGCGTCACTGCTCCAGATACTGACCATATAAAACACGGCCATTAACATCACCGGAATTCCCGGAATCAATTGCAAAATAAAGCACACGCCGCATAATGCAGACATGATGATCATCATCTGCGTTAATACAAACTTTTCTGTCCGATCCGCAAAAGATGCAAGAACCGGCTGTGTCAGACAGGAACAAATTCCTGCCAACGCCAACAAGACACCCACCACACCAGAATGGATCCCTTTATCTAACAGATATGTCGTTGCAAAGACCGCAGCTCCCGTCGATGACGCCCAGTGTGTAAACTGTATCGCACTATATCGGTATGTAAGATTCATACATTTCCTCCCTGATGAGAATTTTCTTTCATTCTATCATATTTCACCCGGCTTATCACAATAATCGAGTAGGCTGACACCTGCTCGACGTACAACAAAGAATGTGCCTTGGCACATTCTCGCGGAGCGTTTTTTACTTTACAGGAAAGCAATTTCCTGTAAAGCAAAAAACCTCAGGATACTTCCTGAGGCTTCTTAAGAGGCGCCAACCAGATTTGAACTGGTGATAGAGGTGTTGCAGACCTTTGCCTTACCACTTGGCTATGGCGCCTTAACATATAATGCACTCTCGTGCAGTGACTCCACCGGGAATCGAACCCGGGTTACCGCCGTGAAAGGGCGATGTCTTGACCGCTTGACCATGGAGCCATATCGTCACCGCTCAAGCAGTGACCGTTAATTATATTAACATAGCTTTTTATAAAATGCAAGCGTTTTTTCTTTTTAATTTAAATATTTATGTTCGGAGTTTTTATTCTTCCCACAGATAATACGCTACTACCAGATCCGCCATCCTTCCGTAACTCTGTACGCCATCTTTTTGTCCATTCGCCTTAAGGTAATTATCATTGATCTGCTCCGACACTTCTGCCACAGCGCCGTCCCATTTGTCCCAGAATTTGCTGTTTTCCCTCAGATCTACGTCTGCTTCCTCTGACAATATTTCCCGAATTTCTGACCATGCCGCCCGGTCTTCTTCATACAGCACATTCATACAATGAATCCACGCCAGCATACTGCCACTGTACTGCAGTTCTGTCTCCGGCGCATCCTTACATGCCAGCCATGCGATAAAATTCGCTTCTTCCTCCTGCATAAATCCTCGCAGATGGGATAACTCATGACATGCCGTAAATGGAATGTTATAAGGCGTCATATCCTGATTATAATTCGCCTCTACCGTAAACGGCGAATAAATCCCTGTCAGATTCTGCACTGACAGAAACGCCGAAAAAGCAAGCGGCTTTGGCTTTGGATAGTAACCTGCCAGCACGTCCCATTTTTCACCCAGACGTTCCATTGCAGCAACTGCTTCTTCCCGCTCATTACCGCTCAGCACCATCACGCCATCCACATCGCGTTCCACCTGTCCGGCATATGTATTAATCCGTTCTGTCAGATCCACACACACGCCTTTCAGCTCATCCACCGTATATGTGTCTGCTTTTAGTCTGATACTCTCCGCGAAGGAATTCCTGTGATAATTAATCCCACAGTTTGTCATATATAAGACCGCCAGAATCAGTGCTGTTATGCCAAGCCTCCGTAAATACCGGAGTCCTTCTTTTTTATCTGCTTTCTTCTTTATCAACCGGTATATAATCCGCACTAACGATCCAATAAGCAGCAAAATCCCTGCATACAACAAAAACTCTGCCACGGAAAATGGGAATATACCAAAGAATCTTCCTATCAGCGATACAATCCACGGATAGATATGTTCCGAATACCACTGTGCCATACTCGTTACTCCACCGCTACTACAGGTTCACATCCGCACACCTGAATAAAGAAGCGGTAAATCTCCGGCTCCTGATTGGATGTAACGAATAAGCTTTTCTCTTCTTCTGCTTCTATCAGCAGATAATTTCCTGTTTTCCCCTGTTCAAACCAGAGTCTGTAATTCACAGGACGATGCTTGCCAAGCTGGTATGGTATCTTCGTAATGGCAAATGTATATGTACCTGTATTTTTCTCAAATGTATATTTGATATTGTCCTCAAACCTCGGATGCTCCAGCAGTTCGACAATCTCACTCGCAGACTTATCAAGGCGGAATACCAGTCTCTTCTTTTCTTTCTTTAAAAATGCCACTTCCGGCACCTCCTTCATCGGATTTGTGCTGTCGATCATTCCGACCTCTCAGTTTCTCTGTCAGTTTCGCATCCGATTTTCTTCATAAATGCAGATACCGTTTCCCGATATCCCTCATAATCTACCATATAGCTCAAGGTATGTCCAGCCTCTGGTACAGTAAAGATCATCTTTTCAGATGCACATGCTTCATAATTTCTCCGGCTCATCTCGCATGGTACCAGACGATCATCCTCGCCATGGATAAACAATACCGGAACCTTACATTTTCGAAGCGCTTCCTCTGTATCTCCGTCTTCCAGATCAAAATGTCCAAACAGCTTCGCCCCCAGCCTTGCCAACGGATACATGATCTTCACCGGTAGTCCGCGGTCTCCTGACACCTTCTGTACAATCTCTTTCGGAGAGGTATATCCACAGTCTGCCAGAATGCCTTTTACTGTATTCGGCAGATCAAGCCCTGCTGCCAACAATACGATAGAAGCTCCCATGGAAATGCCGCCAAGCACAATTTTCGTGTCTTCCCCAAACCGTTCTGTCGCATACTTTGTCCATTCCAGACAATCGTATTGTTCTTTGATACCAAAGCTTAAGACTCTTCCTTCACTTTTTCCGTGTCCGCGCTCATCTACAAGAATCACATTATGTCCTGCCTCTCTAGCAAGCCAGAATCCACCACAGAAATCGCGTTCTGCCGCACCATGATAACCATGGAACAATATCTCTAACGGTGCGCCTGGCTTCTGTTCATAATACTTGCCATACAATTTCAATCCATCCTGCGACCGAACACTCACCTCTTCATACGGAAGTTCCCTGATTTTCTCCCTCAGTTCCTCTGCCTGCTCTTTATACGGCTGATACTGAGACCCTGACGGGAATTTCACCTGTTCCGGTCTTTTCTTTGGACACACGAATACCTGCCTGTAAATCAATGCTGTCATCATGGCTGCACTTCCTGTCACTCCTGCCAGCACAGCCCAGATACCTTTTCGCGCTTTCATAACATCACTCCTGTCATATATCATTCTATAGAAAGCGGGCGGGATATGCTCCATATCCCGCCCTAATATGTTTACTTTCTATTATATTTTATCCCTTTACACCACCAGCAGTCAATCCACTTGTCAGATTCTTTTCAATTCCCATGAACAGAATTACAACCGGAAGAATTGCAAACAGTGATGCTGCAAATAGATACTGCCACTCAATCATGTTATATCCATTAAAGATATTGATACCGACTGTTAATGGCTTGCTTGTGTCGGTAGAAATTAATGTCAATGCAACCGTATATTCGTTCCATGCATTGATGAAGATAAAAATCAATGTAGTAACGATACCAGGTGCAGCCACCGGAAGCAGAATACGGATCAATGCCTGGATTCTTGTGCAGCCGTCAATCGTTGCCGCCTGCTCCATCTCCGGTGAAATACTCATAAATGTACCACGCAGCAACCAGATCGTAAACGCCTGATTAAATGCCGCATTTACAAATATCAGTCCGACAATACTGTCCGTAAATCCAAGAACTGCCATAACCTTATAGATACCGATTACCAGTACTACCGGAGCAAACATCTGCGATACGATTACGAAACCAAGGAACGCTGTTTTTCCCTTAAATTTCATACGTGACAACGCATATGCTGCCGGAATTCCGCAAAGCATTGCAAGTAATGTAGATCCTCCGGCGATCAGCAGTGAATTAACTGCATACTGCGCCAATGGAGCTCTTTTCCAGACATCAATAAAGTTAGACCACATCGGTTCAACAGGTAAGATCGTACCATTAACAGAAAAGATTTCTGCACGGCTCTTCAATGCCGAACAAAACATTGCAAAATATGGATATAATGTAAAAATACATATATCAATCACTACAAAGTAAAGGAGAATCTTTAAGATGATCTGTTTTGTTGTTAATTTCTTTGTATTCATATCTTAATCTTCCTCCTTTCTGAGTACTGATATCATATAAATGCTTGAACATACCAGCAGGATCAGGAAGCCGATTACAGAAACTGCAGCTGCCTCTCCCTTCTTACCGTTATAAAATGCCAGTTTATACAGGTATGTAACAATCGTATCTGTCTTGCTCGCCGGATCTCCCTTAGTCATTGTCCAGATGATCGGGAATGAATTAAATACATAGATAATATTTAAGATCGTACTGATTGTTAACTGAGGTTTTACCAGCGGAATCGTGATTTTAAATAACTTCTGCCAATAATTACATCCATCCACCGTTGCTGCTTCATAAAGAGTTGAATCGATGCTCTGCAATCCCGATAAAACTGTAAAACATACAAACGGAATGGTTACAAAGATACCACAGGCAATCTCCCAGGCAAAGTATGCACCTGCCGTTGGCGTCCAGTTTATATTCTTTTCAATAATTCCCAGTGTTTTTAACAGAGTATTTAATGTTCCGTAATCAGTATTAATGATAAACTTCCATACCGATGCCTGAATTACAAGTGTTGTAGCCCACGGAAAAACAATAATCGCACGCGCGATCTTACGTCCTTTGAATTTGTTATTTAATATAAGAGCAAGAATGAATCCCAGCAAAGTGGACAATCCTACTACCACAACAGTCCAGACAACCGTATTTTTTAACACCATTGGAAACGCCGATGTATGGATTACTTTCAAAAAGTTATCAAATCCAGTAAATTCTTTTACAATTCCAGCCCTTGTAACCTTGCTTAATGACATTCTCAATATAACAAAAATAGGAATGATAATAAAAACCCCCATCAGGATCATACTCGGTGCCATCCAAATGTATGGTTCCACTTTCCGAAACTTTTTCTTATTCATAGTTATCCCTTCTAACTTTTTCTAGAAAAAATAGGGGAGCAGCAAATCGCTCCCCTATCTACATGTTCATTATGCGTGAATTTAAATTATTCTCCTGCAATAGTTGTCTGAAGTTCATCAAGCAGTGTCTTAACGTCTTCACCATCAAGAGCTCTCTGTTCAACGTCGATAACACCCTTCTTAACATCTGCCCACTCAGCTTTTGCTGTTGGGTAGAATTTACAGCTGTCAAGGATAGAAATCCATGATTCCTGTGATGGATCAGCTTTAACCATTGCCTCTGCTCCACTCTGTGTAGCCGGCAGGAATCCTTCCATCAGTACCCACTCAGAATAACGTGCATCATCGTAGAAATAATCGAAGAATGTCTTGATTGCTTCAATCTGCTCATCTGAGTAGTCATGATCGAAGCACATAAATCTGTCCATAACACCTGCAGATACAGATGTACCAGTATTGGTTGGAATAGATGCTACACCATAATTAACTTCATATCCACCATCTGCGCAGTATGTTGGAAGGCTGTTTGGTGCAATTACCATAGCAAGCTTGCCAGCTCCGAACAGATCCTGAAGATCATAGCGTGTCTCAGTTGCAGGTTTTTCATTGGTAAGACCATCTTTTACAAGACCAATCTCATACTCAACTGCTTCTACGTTAGCATCAGAATTCAGTGCCCACTCTCCGTCTTCGTCAACGAAGCCGCCGCCGTTATTCCATGTATAGTATGCAAATGCGGCCTGACCTTCATCAGTTGTCATATCAATACCCCATGGATAAACATCTGGGTTAGTCTCTTTAATCTTCTCACATGCTGCTTTCAGTTCATCCCATGTTGTTGGAACTTCAACGCCTGCTGCATCAAGAATATCTTTGTTGTAATACATCGCACGAGCAGATGCAAGGTCAGGAATTGCCCAAACTGTTCCGTCAATCTCTGACTGTTCCAGGAAAGCCGGATACATCTTGTTGTATGTCTCTTCAGATACCACATCCTGAATTGGAAGCAACAGATCATCTGCCTGATAATCTGCAAATACGTCAATATTCAAAATATCCGGTTCCTTGCCACCAGAAATACGTGTGTCAATTACAGATGAAATATCATTCCATGATACTACTTCTACACTTAGGTCGATATCCGGATTGTCCTTGTTAAAGTCCTTAACAAAATTATCCCACCAATCTGAAGTGTTCTGTCCATACTGAGCTGCTACAACGCTGATAGCCGTCTTTCCATCTTCGGATTTCTTGTCATCTGACTTAGAATTGCCACATGCAACCATTCCGAATGCCATTGACATCACGAGAAGTGATGCAACTAATTTCTTTTTCATAATTCTCTCCTCTTCTTAAAATATAGAAACCTTTCCTCTAGTGACCGCAAGTATTTTATCTTGCATTGTGTATGGATTCTTGTCAAAGCATTAATTAATTCGAGTTTCCTCTCTCAACTCTATTCCCCGGGCATCTTCAACCTTGTCCTTACACCACATTTATTATGTTGCTTTCATTTTCTCACATATTTGCACAAAAGCCTTTGCATTATCAATCTTTTATTTTGCACGATTGACTACATTTTGAAATCCAGCAGCTTTTTTAGCATTCATATCTTTGTACTATTTTCACAAAATGGTTTCAGAGCCTGGTAAGTAGAGATATTCTCCGGATATACCTGGATCATGTCACTTGCCGTTCCTGACTGGATCTCATTGGTAATATTATCCCAATATCCATCATAACCAGCTCCCAGAACCTCGATCTCAACATCTGGATTCTTTTTGTTGTATGCTTCCAGAAGAGCATCGATTGCTTTCTGATGTGGTTCCTCTACATATACGGATGTAGAGAATGTCAGCTTAATCTTTCCATCCTTTTCGCCCGAATCCTCTGAATCGTTCTTGCTTCCGCATCCTGCAAGTCCAGCCACCATAGCCGCACAAAGCAGAACAGAAAGTATACGGTTCCTCTTTTTCATACCTTATCCTCCTTTAGTACTGAATATAATACGCTATATTCATTTTCTCGCCATCTTGCACAAATTACTTTGCATTATCAGCTATTTAATTTGCACAATCCGCTTCATACTCCGAATCAGCAAATTTTTAAACGTTTATTTTTTGTGCATTTTTGCTTTATTTCATAGCGGACAATGCTGCTTCATCCGCTACTACTACCACGTCATTATGAAGCTGCAGGACAGATGCCGGCACCTTCGGTGTGATCGGTCCGCACAGTGCTTTTGCTAATGTCTCAGCTTTATCCTCTCCGCTGACCATCAGAAGTACTCTCTTTGCACGCATAATCGTTCCGATGCCCATTGTATACGCCTGTTTCGGCACATCGTCTGCAGATGCGAAAAATCTCTTATTTGCCTCAATCGTGCTCTCCTGCAGATCTACACAGTTGGTCATCTTGGTAAATTCATCACCCGGCTCATTGAATCCGATATGTCCATTGTGTCCCATGCCAAGAAGCTGGAGATCCACTCCACCCATACTCTTAATCTGATTCTCATAGCGGATGCATTCTTCCTGTGGATCCTCTGCAATACCATTTGGCAGGTGTGTATTCGCCGGATCAATATTTACATGATCAAAGAGATGTTTGTGCATAAAATAATAATAGCTCTGATCGTTATCTCTGGTCATTCCTCTGTACTCATCCAGATTCACGCTCTTCACTTCTGAAAAATCAAGATCTCCCTTTTTGTACCATTCCACAAGCTGCGCATACATGCCTTCCGGCGTAGAACCGGTAGCAAGCCCCAGCACACAGTCTGGTTTTGTAATTACCTGTGCAGAAATAATATTTGCTGCCTTTCTGCTCATATCCTGATAGTCTTTTGCTTTGTATATTTTCATAACATCCTCCTTCTCGGCACTTATAACAGTGCACCTTTTTTAATAATTTGCTTTATATTCAGATCCTGATCTAACAGAACCAGATCTGCATACTTTCCTGCAGTTATACTGCCATACTCCTTATCAATACCAAGGCATCTGGCCGGATTAATCGTCGCACATTTCACTGCTGATTCCAATGAAATATCCATCTTCTTCACTACGGTGCGCATACAGTCCATAAGATTCGTCACCGAACCCGCCAGTGCTCCGTCCGATACCAGCGTTGCCCGATTACCATTTACCTGCACATCAAGTCCGCCCAGGGTGTAAACACCGTCAGGCATACCTGTCGCGCGCATGCTGTCACTGATCAGTACAATACGGTCATCACCAAGCATCTTAAACGTGGCTCTTACCGTTGCCGGGTGAATATGAACACCATCACAGATCAGTTCGGCCCACACATGATCACAGTCTGCAACTGCTCCCACCACACCTGGTGCCCGATGCGTAAATGGCGGCATGGCATTATAAAGATGCACCGCATGATCTGCACCTGCCCGAAATGCTGCAAGCGCTGTATCATAGTCTGCATTCGTATGCGCCAGCGACACATGGACTTCATCCTTTACTTCTTTGATGAATGATACAGCATCTTCACTTTCTTCCGGTGCAATGCCGATAAACTTCACCAATCCTTCTGAAGCCTTCAAAAATCTGCGGCAGATATCTACATCACACGAGATGATATTCCTCTCATCCTGCGCGCCTTTCTTTGCCGGACTGATAAACGGTCCTTCCATGTTGATTCCCACAATATCTGCTCCCGGTGCAGGATTCTTCCGATACTCAGCAGCATTTGCAAGAATCTGTTCCAGTTCAGCTGTCGGAAGTGTCATAGTTGCAGGTGCGATCGTTGTAACACCTACCGAAGCCTCATATGCACTGATTTTTTCCAGGGCTTCCCTTGATCCGTCACAGAAGTCTGCACCAATACATCCGTGGAAATGCAGATCGATGAGACCAGGAAGGGCATATGCACCTTCACCATCGATCACTGGCTCCGAAGCATCTTCTGTGATAGATCCGGCAAACCGTTCTCCCTCTATGTATATTTCTGCGTCTTCAAAGTTACAATTTTCGGTATATTTCTTAACATTCTTAATGATCATAATACTTTGCTGTGATCTCCTTCATCTGATCCCATTTTTCTTCCATATCTTTTACCAGTTTGAACTGTGTTCTGCAACGATCCAGATTATGACCTTCCCGATGTACCTTAAAGTAATGATCTCCCTCCAGATAATCTGTCAGGAAACGCATACCACACTCGTAAGTCATCGTCTTTGCTCCCATTGGCAGAAGTTCCATCTCACGGGCAGTGAGTTTACCGTCACACCCTTCAACGAATCCTTTTGTATAGGCTTCAAAGTATTCCATACTGCAGGATACTTTGTCCAGATCTTTCTCATCTTCTGCTGCTGTACTTGCACCAAATCGGATAGAATCGCCAAAATCATTCACAGAAAGTCCCGGCATTACCGTATCCAGATCAATCACACACAATCCCTTTCCTGTCACATTATCAATCATAACATTATTCAACTTGGTATCGTTATGTGTTACACGAAGCGGAATCTCGCCATTAGCCAGACAATCACACAGATAATTGGCCACATCTTCACGATCCAGCACAAACCGGATCTCTTCCTGCACATCCTTCGCACGTCCCATCACATCCGCTTCGACTGCTTTCTTGAAGACTTCCAGTCTGGCTTTGGTATCATGAAATCCCTTGATCACCTCGAACAATGTATCTGCCGGATAATCCGCCAGCATTCTCTGGAAATTACCAAATGCTACGCCACTCTGATAAAACTGCTCCGGTCTTTCTACCTGGTCAAAGCTGGTTGCGTCTGTGATAAAGATATAGGATCTCCAATAATCACCAAACGAATCTTTATAATATGGCTTGCCATCTACTGCCGGGATCACACTCAGTGTCTCACGCGTCGGATCACCTCCGGCCGCCGCTATCTTCTCACGCAGAAAATCAGTCACACCCAGAATATTCTCCATCAGCTGAACCGGTTCCTCAAATATTGAATTGTTCATCCGCTGAAGAATCGCTTTCATCCGTCCCATCTTATTCAATTCGAACGTCAGCAGAAAAGTATCGTTGATATGTCCATTTCCAAAAGGTTCGTCCTTGATCAGTCGTCCCTCATACTGAAAATGTGCAATCGCTTCGCTCTTCTGCACCTTCATCACCCGTGCCATAATTTTCCTCCTTTTATCCAAACCACCAGTTTGTTTGTATTGTACTTCACAATTGCACAAAAATCTTTAGCTGATTCTTCGCTATTTTTGCACAATCGTCCTCTTTTTTTTGCATTTTTTTGAGTTATACGTTAAAATATTTGTATAAAAGTTACTATTCACAGCCGATATACAGATACTGATAAGAGCGTCGTGCTTGCACGTAAGCGATTGTCAGCATCTATATATCGAGCCTGTGAAGCAGGAACTCCACCCACATAAGCAGTCTTAACTCCGTCAGGAGTGAAACTGGAGCCTCGAAAGAGGCGACGAGTGCGCATGTGCGTGGAGGACTGTGAATAGTACCGTACAACACAGAGGTGACTTACATGGCATATATTGGCAACGAATTAAACACAGTATTCACTGTAGGAAAACTCTACAGTATTCACTATTTTGAATACATGAGCACATTTGCATTCGAAGGGGAATCCCATAATTTCTGGGAGTTCGTATACGTAGACAAGGGTGAGGTAAATATCACTGCAGGCACGCGCAATATTGTATTAAAGAAAGGGGAAGTTATATTTCACGAACCAAACGAATTTCACAACGTTAAGGCAACCGGTGATATTGCCCCTAATCTGGTCGTTGTCGCATTTGAATGCACCAGTGAAGCCATGCAGTTTTTCCGGCGCAGGATTCTAAAGTTAGATGATATGGAACGCACACTGCTTGCCAACATCATTGTAGAAGCAAGACATTGTTTCGACTGCCGACTGGATAATCCTTATCTTCAAAATATGCCAAAGAAAGAACAGGAAGACTTCACCGGCTCTGAGCAGCTCATCCGTCTTTATCTGGAACAGTTTCTGATCTTTTTGACCAGACACCAGCTGAGCATGACTCCGGCTGACACAGTCTCTGATTCCCGTGCCATCAAAGCCACCAAAATCCGCAATGATCTGGAGATTTTCCGCCGGGTCATTGAATATATGGAAGCAAATCTTTCCGAAAAACTGACGATCCAGAAGATCTGTCGGGATAATCTGGTCAGCAGATCCCAGCTTCAGAAGCTTATTATGCAGCAGACCGGAATGGGCATTATCGAATATTTTTCCCATTTAAAAATCCGTGCAGCCAAGGAAATGATCCGCACGCAGAAGATGAATTTCACCCAAATTTCGGATACACTCGGATATTCATCTATCCATTATTTCTCCAGACAGTTCAAAAAAATAACCGGCATGACTCCGTCAGACTATACCTCTTCTATCAAGGCAATGTCTGATCCGGAGACGGCCGGCAAATAATATTTCTATTATAATCATTGTACATGAGCATGCTCCTGCGACGTCACAGATACGCGCTTCGGCATGCTTTTTCCAGAAATCGGAAGCTCCATATTCATCACCGCAATTGATCCCAGAACCAATACAATTCCTGCAAGATTACCCAAGCCTACCTTTTCATGGAAAACCATCACACCTACGATTACCGCCACAACATTCTCTACAGATGCAACCACCGGAACTTTACTGCTTTCTTTGATCTTGCTCACTCCATTAAAATATATGATATAGCAGATTCCTGTCGGAATCAGTGCATACACGAAGCCATACGCAAGAATCTTGAGATCCATCGGATCTGCCACTGTCGTCCATGGATGTCCGAACAAACCAAGGAATATTGTTCCAAACAGGAAATTGTAAGTTGCCACAACAAACGGAGAAGATTCTCCGGATGCTAATCTCCCAAAAATACCTACCAGCGAATAGCATGCCGCAGATGCCAGGCCAAACAGCAATCCTGAAGCTGCAAACGACATTCCCTTCAGGCTTCCGCCAGTCACCGTCAACACACATCCTGCCAGATTCAGGATCATTGCCAGATATTTATTCGGTCCGAATTTCTCGCGGAACAAAAAATACGATATTACACTTGCAAATGCAGGTGCCATATAAGTCATGACACAGGCAAAAGATACGCCCAGACTGTTGATAGCAGAACTATATACGTAATTGTACAACGCCTGGCAGACCAATCCTAACAGCGCGCAGGAAATCAATGTATTTTTACTGATCTTAAAAGCTTTCGGTCCCTCTTTCACCAACGTGATCACCGTCAATATCAGCAGGCTCAATGCGATCCGCACAAATCCGGTATACGCCGATGTAGACCCTGCTCCCTGCATCAGTTTTACGAAAAGTCCATTGGTTCCCCACAGACATCCTGCCACAAATATACATCCATAACTCTTCCAGGCACTGTTCATTTTCTAATTCCCTCACTTCATAGAATCGCGTACATTTTCACGCTCTATAAGAGAATCTAGCACCAGAAGACTTCCGCTGTCAATAACCTTTTTTCACCAAAATGCTTATATGATTATTAGCATCCCTTATCTTATAAATTTCTCACACCCTGATTATTTCTTATTCTCAGATAATTACCAAGATTTGTCACACACATCAGCGTCGCCACGAGAAATGCACCCGGTATCAGGATGATCCACCATGCTCCATTTAGCAGTGCCTGATCCGCTAACGACAACATACTGCCCCAGGATACCACCTCCAACGGCAGACCAATCCCCATGAAACTCAAGGTCGATTCTGCCACGATCGCTCCGCGGACATTCATAACTACCATAAACATGATCGATGAGATAAAATTCGGTGTCAAATGGCGGATTAATATATAGAAGAAACTTCCTCCCATACTGCGTGCCGCCAGCACATATTCGCTGTTCTTTAGCCGAATCACTTCTGTCCGCACAATCTTCGCAATGCTGGTCCAGCTCGTAATTCCAATCACAAATGCCAGCGACCAGATTGTTGCTTTTCCAATTACTGCCTGCAGTAAAATAATGATCAGAAGTTCCGGCACACTTAAAAATATCTCCGTCAGTCTCATCAATATTTCATCCAGCCATCTCGGTGCATAACCACTGACTGCACCGAATACAATTGCAATCGCCGTCGAAATTGCCGTCGCGAGGAATCCTATCGCCAGAGAAATCCGTCCGCCATACCAGATCATGGAAAAAATATCACGTCCCATGGTATCCGTTCCGAATAAAAATTCACTATTCGGCGCATGACTGTAATTAGCCAGATCCATATATGTAGGATCTTTGATCATGATGAAACGACACCCGATACATCCGAGGATAATCAGCCCCAACAACACTGCAGAGATTATCGGCTTTTTCTGCTTCATCGCATGATCACCTCCACATTCTCTGTCAGATCCGGGCCTTTCATCCGCGGATCAATCCGTTCATTAATCGTCTGCGCGATCATATTGCACAGAATCACAAGTGCTCCCGACAGCAGGCAGATTACCATCAACAGGTTATAGTCCTGATATCTCGCACTCTCATAAGACAATGTGCCGATCCCCGGATAGGAAAATACCATTTCTATAATATAAGTACCGCCCAGAATATGTGGTACTGATATTGCCATAATACTCAGATATGTAGGAATAATATTGCGCACGCAATGACGAAACATAACACTTTTCCCGGTAACACCCTTAGATTTGGCAAGAAGCACATAGTCTGCGCGCACCTCTTCCAGCAGTTTATTGCGGATCAAGTACGCATAATACCAGAGATGCCCCAGCACCACGACCGTCATCGGCAGAATCAGATGCAGGATACGATCACCCAGATCATTCTCTTTTCCTATTGTATAGGCTCCGCTGCTTGGAAGTACTTTGAGTTCCACTGCAAAAATCAGAATCAGCACCAGCGACAGCCAGAATTCCGGAATACAGCTGGTCACCGTTCCAATCTTGCAGATCGCACGGTCAATCAGGCGTTCCTCGTTCCACGCACACCAGATCCCAAGAAGCAGTGCCAACACAAAGATCAGCACGAATCCCACTCCTCCAAGTAGCAGTGTATTCCCAATTCTGCCTTTGATCACTTCCAGCACATCCATTTTATACTTATATGAAATGCCAAAATCTGCACGTACTGCCCGCCCCAGCCATTTACCATACTGTACAGTGATGGATTCGTGAAGACCAAGCTTCTCTTCTGCCCATGCACGCTCTCCGGCGGTCATTTTCTCTGCCCGGTCACCGTAATAAGATACCAATGGATCGCCCGGTGCAAGCCTTGCTATATAGAATACAATTACCGACAAAAGAAAGATACTGACCACAAATATAAGCAGGTTTTTACCATAATAAATCCATGGATTTTTCCGCATTCTTATGCTCTCCTCTCTTCTTTTCTTCCCGGTTCCGGTATTGGGATAGATTCCATCAACCGCTTTGTATAAGAATGTTTCGGCTGCGCGAATACATCTTCTGTGAGTCCGGCTTCTACTAATTTGCCATGATACATAACACCTACACGATCACACAAATATTCCACCATAGATAAATCATGTGCAATAAACAGAAACGTAAAACCATGCTCTTCCTGCAGATGCCGGAACAGATTCACGATCTGTGCCTGGATCGACACATCCAGAGATGCGATCGGCTCATCCGCGATCAACAGCTCCGGCTCCATAATAACCGCACGGGCAATTGCCACCCGCTGCCGTTGTCCGCCGGAAAGTTCCCCCGGAAACTTGTCCATAAAGCTTTCATCCAGTCCCACATATTTCATCTGAAATGCTGCTTCTTCCCGATAAGTTCCGCGCTTTGGTCGGATATGATTGATCACGAGAGGTTCTGTGATAATATCTTTCACTTTCATCCGCGGATTCAGACTGGATGTCGAATCCTGGAAAATAATCTGTATATTCTGCCGAATCTGTCTGCGCATCTTCCGGTATGCCTTTCTGTCATGCAGCGGTATTCCATTATAATACACTTCTCCAGAACCATTATGATATAAATTCATGATACATCTGGCTACTGTAGATTTACCGGAACCAGACTCTCCCACCAGTCCAAATATTTCTCCTTTTCTAAGCTGAAATGACACATCATCCACTGCTTTTACCGCAAGCTTTCTACTCAATGAAAATGCATGATTCAGATGTCGTACATCCAACAGGACTTCCGCATCCTTCCATTCCTGATGTATTACTCTCTTCTTCCTATTTTCCCGTCCAAACATAATCTTCGGCGCATCTTCCGCCAACAACCATGTAGCCGCATAATGGGTATCACTCACCCGAAACATCGGCGGTTCTTCCTCATAATCTCTGGCAACTGCGTAAGGATTCCGGCACGCAAACGCATCTCCTTTCGGTGGATGTGCCAGGTTCGGCGGCATTCCCGGTATGGTAAAGAGTTCTGCTTTTCCTTTTGACAGAGCCGGGAGCGACTGCAGCAGTGCCCATGTATACGGATGTTTCGGCTGATAAAAGATCTCTTCAGTTGTACCGATCTCCACAATCTTCCCCGCATACATAACCGCCACCCGGTCTGCCACTCCAGCGACCACACTCAGGTCATGAGATACCAGAATTGTGGCTGTCCTGAACTTCTTCTGTATATTGCGGAACAGTTCCAGAATCTGGGCCTGGATCGTCACATCCAGAGCCGTCGTCGGTTCATCTGCGAAAAGTATACGTGGATTCGATGCCAGTGCGATTGCCAGGACACATCTCTGGCGCATACCGCCTGACATCTGCCCGGGATACTGCTGCATCCTTTCTTTTGCACGATCAATACCTACAAGCCCCAGAAGTTCCAAAACTCTTCCATCCAGTTCTGCTTTTCGGATCTTTGGTTCATGCACACGCACTGCTTCTGCAATTTGTGTACCGATCTTCATCGTCGGATTAAGTGAAGTCATCGGATCCTGAAACACCATTGAGAATACATTTCCCCGAAGCTTCTCCATCTCCCGTTCCCGGTAATCGGTAATATCCACGCCATCTACAAGGATACGTCCACCTGCAATATAAGCCGTCTGTGGGAGCAGCTTCATTACGCTCTTGCAGAGCACGCTCTTACCACATCCTGACTCGCCCACGATTGCCAGCACTTCACCTTCCTGCACTTCCAGACTGACGCCGCGCACCGCCTGCACGATCTCTTTTCCTGTATGAAATTGTACAGATAAGTCCTGTAATTCCAGTGCTGCTGACATCTTACATCCCTCTTTATCTCTGATTATTCTATCGTCCAGTCTGCCACATTCCAGAAGATACCCACACCATGATGTCCCATAACAGTGTCCGGCTCAATTCCTTTGATCGATGACTTTGCCACATAATTAGCATCGATATAGCAGATAAATGTATACGGCGGATCCTGCGTAAGCTCTTGCAGAAATCCTGCATAAGCCGCCTTTCGCACCTCCGGATCTGCTGACTGACGCGCTTCTGTCAGATACTGATCTACTTTCTCGTTAGAATAGCTAGAATAATTCGCACCTTTTCCGGTTCCAAATACTTTATAGGTATGGTCATCTGCATCAAACGGACTTCCCCATCCGATCAGATATGCCATCTGTCCTTCCCAGTCTACCTGTGCCGGAACTTCCACTGTCACATCAATACCGATTGCTTTCAACTGCTGTGCTGCGGCCTGCGCAATATCCACACGAACCTGATCGCCGGCACCCACACAGATTACAAATCCAAGCTTCTCGCCATTTCTGTAGTAATAACCATCATCCTTCTTCTCACATCCAACAGACTGTAGAATCTCTTCTGCCTTCTCCGGGTCATAATCAAAATGTTCAATATTTTCATCATTGTACACATTACGCTGGATCGGGCTATACGCCGTCATTCCTTCTCCCAGCAGTACCGCATCCACGATTGCCTGCCGGTCAATTCCATAATTTATCGCCGGAATAATGTCTTTATTCTCCTGCCAGTACTCATTTGCAAAATTATAAAGAATCCCCCGGTAATCGGAAGTCTTCATATCATAACAGGTGTACCCTTCCTTATCTGCAAATTCCTTTGCATCCTTTGGAGTCAAAAGTGCCAGATCCAGATCACCCGACTTCATCTGCATTGCTTTGGCATTATCATCTGTCACGATCTTGAATATGATCTTGTCAATGTTCGGTGCACCTTTAAAATAGTCCTCATTTTTTACCAGCGTAATCGCCTGTCCTTCGTCCCAGCTGTCTAGCTTATAAGGTCCTGTTCCAATCGGATGCCGAAAGAACTCAGACTCTTGCATATCCTCTCCTTCCAGGAGATGCTTTGGCAGAATCGCCATTGTCATATAATCCAAAAATGCCACATTCGGTGCATCCAGCTTAAATGTGATCGTATGATCATCCACCACATTAATTTCCTGCACATCTTCATAATTCGGTGCATTTTCCGAACCGTTATCCGGATCCATAATAGACTCGATGGTAAATTTCACATCATCAGCTGTAAAATCTTCCCCGTCATGCCACTTTACACCCTCTTCCAGATGAAATGTATATGTGTATGTAGATTCATCAAATTCCCAGCTCTTGGCAAGCCCCGGTACAACCTCATTATTACCGTCATGCGCTGTCAATCCATTAAACAGCAGGATATTGATCTCTCCATGTTCATCCATCGCCGGATTGATCCTCGTATAATCATTGCTTCCATAAACTAATGTGTTACTTTCCTTTGATGCATCCTCACTTTTTCCTTTTTCCGATGATGCCCCACAGCCTGCTAATCCCACCGCCATGCTGAGCACTAACGCTCCTGCTAACAATCTCTTCATCCTTTTACTCTCCTGTCCGTTATTAATCTGATGATATTTCAGATTTTATGATATTAATTTATCAAAATTTGAAGACCTGAGACAAGCCCCCCTTAGGGTTAGGGAGGCAGGTTTACCTTATAATACAAAAATTTTTACCTTAATAGGTATTTTCTCGCCTTGCGCTCACCTTTTCCAATCAAAATTTTATCTTCTACCATCTTTTTCAATAATCTTTTTGCTGTTGAATCTGCAATCCCCAATAATTCTCTCGTTTCTTTATTGCTTATTGAACCACGCTCCTTTATATATTCTATAATTTGTGTATACCTTTCATTTCTTATCGGCTTTTTATCGGCTTTTATCGGCTTATCTTCATTTTTTTCATTTGTATACCGATAAAAACAAACAACAAACCCGGTCTTCTTTTTCTGAAATTCATATCGAACTCCAGCATTATCACAAGCATTTGCTATGCGTCTTAATCCTGTTCCAAAACTCTCTATATCTTTTGAGTAATACAACATTCTAGCTATTTTAGGATTTCTCCGAATCGGACGTTCTGCTCGTTCAATATAATCACGCGGTTCTAATCCTTCCGGAAATGCGCCTGGATTATATATTTCAATACGATCTTTATAAATTGCCACTTCATTACTCTCTCCCGAAGAATAATCCTTATGACAAAACGAATTCACTAACGCTTCTCGAATTGCATCAGTTGGTATTTCCGGTATTTCTCTTCGTCGTATCTCTCCAGTAAATTCCGCCCTCCAATGAATATTGCTTTTTATATAATTTTCTGCAATATCTACTAATTTCAACACCGATCCATGATACCGTTGAATATCATTAAAAGTTAAACGTTCATTTGTCGCAAAAATGGCCATCTGCACATCTTGAAGAACATCGTCACTAAATAGTACTTTTCCAGCATTCAATAACTTATTATCTTCTATTAATTCTAATTGATTCAACACCGTTTCTTTATTTGTATACTCAATCGCAATACGCCCAACATCCTGCGCATGCATTACATATTTTTTGGCTCAATCACAAATTTTGTGGGATTTCCGATTCCTCTCGTAGCTCTGTCGGCTCATATCGAATAGCTTCAGAAAGAAATATTCGTCATCAGG